>CANSLE010000011.1 GCA_947647645.1 uncultured Microbacterium sp. | reverse complement strand
CGGCGCGTGCCCGATCGGACGGGCGGGCGATGAGATCGGCGAGCACAGGGCGGCGGCCGGCGACGGCGAGGGACATGCGGTCTCCTTCGAGAGGCGGACGGGTCACGGCTCAGCCTAGGGTCTCGCCGCGCGGGTCACCTGGCCGACATCGACGGAACACCGGAGGATTCGTTGTCGTATGAAGACAATCGGGCGTGGGTGCATCCCGTGCCGCGCGCTCGCCACCGGCGTGGCGGCCTCGGCGATCGGACGGGACCGAGGTCGCGACGCGCGGCATCCGTTGTCGTCCAGACGCCATCCGCGACGCCGATCCTGCCCGGTCGTCCGTTTGGGGTCGGGATGTGTCGATCGGGCAGCCGGTGGGCGGCGATTCGCGACCCCGATCCTGCGGCGTCGAATGCGTCGCTGACTACACTCGCGTCATGACGACGTTCACCGTTCGCTCCGCCCGTCCCGCGGATGCCGCCGGCATGGCGCGCGTGCACGTCGAGGGATGGCGGCAGACCTACCGCGGCCTCATGTCGGACGAGGTCCTCGACGCGCCCGATTTCGTGGATCGGCGCGAGCGCTTCTGGACCGCGGCGCTCGGTGACGACCCCCGCTTCGCGCACGTCGTGGCGGCCGTCGCCCTCATCGACGACGAGGTCGTCGGGATCGCGATGACCGGTCCCACCCCGGAGGGCGAGCGTGCGGGTGGCACCCCCGATCGCATGCTCTACGTGCTCTACGTCCTCGCCGATCATCACGGCACCGGCGCGGGTGCCGCTCTCCTGGACGCGGTGGCTCCGGCATCCCGCGCGCACACGCTGTGGGTGGCCGATCCCAATCCCCGCGCGCAGGCCTTCTACGCGAAGCACGGGTTCGCACCCGAC
The DNA here is from genome assembly GCA_947647645.1 of uncultured Microbacterium sp. Classification (GTDB taxonomy): domain Bacteria; phylum Actinomycetota; class Actinomycetes; order Actinomycetales; family Microbacteriaceae; genus Microbacterium. Next base: position 20,016 of record CANSLE010000011.1, on the reverse strand, counting down.
GGCACCGTGCGCGTCGATGATGGCGTACCAGAGCTGCGGATGACCCGCGCCGCAGGGTGAGTCAGCCGCCGGCCGGCGGGATCTCCACGAGGCGGAACCAGCGTCCGCCCGGCGCGAGGCGCACCCACACGGGGAGGACGTGTGGATCGCTGACGTGGCCGTCGAAGGTGACGAGGTCGACCCCGCCATCGGCGAGCACGTCGAGGGAACGCCGGACGCAGGCCTCGATGAGGCGCTCGCCGTCGCTCGTGTGCCTCATCGTGGTCTCTGTCGTGAGAATCGGGGGAATCGAGTCGCGATACACGAGCGCCAGTGCGACGATCTCTCCGTCGACGATGGCGGCACTGCTCGCCTCCCGATCGACGTCATCCTCAAGGACTTCGGAGAGCGCCGCCGCGAAGTCCCGCGCCACGGGCGACCAGTCCGCGTGGGTCCAGGCGTAGACGGCCGCGTTGGCATCGAGGACGTCTTCCCACGGCACGTCGCGGGCGCTCCGCACCGCCGGGTGCGGTCGCAGCGCGGTGCGCGCCGACCGAGAGACGTCGGCGGGCGGCACCAGCTGTATCGTCCGCGCTCCGAGGGCGTCGGCGAGCGGGCGCAATCGCATGGACCGAGTCGGGCGACAGCCGGCGGCGGACGCGGACGGTAGACTGGGAGGCTGGCCCGTCTCCGGGCCCTTTCCCATCCCCGACGAATGGACGTCCGCTGTGCTCGCCGTGCACGATCTCGAGATCCGCGTGGGCGCTCGCACGCTCATGTCGGAGGTGTCGTTCCGTGTGTCCGACGGCGACAAGATCGGCCTCGTCGGTCGCAACGGTGCCGGCAAGACCACCCTGACGAAGGTGCTCGCCGGCGACCTGCTCCCGGCCGACGGCCGCGTCGAGCGCTCGGGCGAGCTGGGCTACCTCCCGCAGGACCCGCGGTCCGGCGACCCCGAGATGCTCGCCCGCACGCGCATCCTCGACGCCCGCGGCCTCGGCACTCTGGCTCTGCAGATGCAGGAGTCCTCGCTGCAGATGGGGGATGCCGACGAGAAGGTGGCCGCCAAGGCGATGCGCCGCTACGGCAACCTGATGGAGCGCTTCGAGGCCCTGGGCGGCTACACGGCCGAGTCCGAGGCGGCATCCATCGCCCACAACCTCTCGCTGCCGGACCGTATCCTCGATCAGCCGCTGAAGACGCTGTCGGGCGGTCAGCGCCGCCGCATCGAACTGGCGCGCATCCTCTTCTCCGATGCGCAGACGATGATCCTCGACGAGCCGACCAACCACCTCGACGCCGACAGCGTCGTGTGGCTGCGGGAGTTCCTCAAGAACTACAAGGGCGGGCTCATCGTGATCAGCCACGACGTCGAGCTCGTGGGGGAGACCGTCAACCGCGTCTTCTACCTCGACGCCATGCGCCAGGTCATCGACGTCTACAACATGAACTGGAAGAACTACCTGCGCCAGCGGGTCGCCGACGAGGAGCGACGCAAGAAGGAACGCGTCAACATCGAGAAGAAGGCGACGGCGCTGCAGCTGCAGGCCGCGCGCTTCGGCGCCAAGGCCTCCAAGGCCGCCGCCGCCCACCAGATGGTCGCCCGTGCCGAGAAGATGCTCTCCGGTCTCGAGGAGGTCCGTCAGGAGGACCGCGTCGCGAAGCTCCGCTTCCCGAAGCCGGCGCCCTGCGGCAAGACCCCGCTGATGGCGAAGAACCTCTCGAAATCGTACGGATCGCTGGAGATCTTCACCGACGTCGACCTCGCTATCGACCGCGGCTCGAAGGTCGTCGTGCTCGGTCTCAACGGCGCGGGCAAGACGACGCTGCTGCGCATCCTCGCCGGCGTCGACAAGGCCGATACCGGCATCATCGAGCCCGGCCACGGTCTGAAGATCGGCTACTACGCCCAGGAGCACGAGAACCTCGACGTCAACCGTTCGGTGCTCGAGAACATGATGTCGGCCGCGCCCGACATCAACGCGACCGAGGCACGCAAGGTGCTGGGTTCGTTCCTGTTCACCGGCGACGACGTGCTCAAGCCGGCCGGCGTGCTCTCCGGCGGCGAGAAGACACGACTCTCGTTGGCGACGCTCGTCGTGTCGTCGGCGAACATGCTGCTGCTGGACGAGCCGACGAACAACCTCGACCCCGCCTCGCGTGAGGAGATCCTCGGCGCGCTCGCGCACTACGAGGGCGCCGTCGTGCTCGTCTCACACGACGAGGGCGCGGTCCAGGCACTGAACCCCGAGCGCGTCCTCATCCTGCCCGACGGCGTCGAGGACATCTGGGGTCGCGACTACATCGACCTGATCACGCTGGCCTGATCCGACGCCGCCGCGTTCTCTCCGGGCGTCGGTGCTCAGCGGGATGTCAGCTCGTCGAGGAGCGCGTCCTCTTCCCGCATGTCGCGGTCGCGCGGGCGCTGGTCCCGCTTCCGTCGGCGACGAGCCGCGGCGGTCTCGGTGGACGCGGGGGCCGAGTCGGCAGGGGCATCAGGATGCGGGGGGCCGTCGACCCCGTCGGCTGCGGCGTCCTTCGCATCCTCCCGGCGATGACGGATCTCGGTCCGGATCATGTACCAGATGAAGAGGAAGCCCATCACGGCGAAGAGGATCCACTGAATCGCGTACGACAGGTACGGGCCGGGATCGTCGGAGGGGGATCTGAGCGCGTGGGGGGTGTCGGCGGGCGCGGGGTCCTCGGAGACGAGCAACCCGTATGCGCTCGTGATCAGGGTCGGCTCGCCCGCGGTGTCGGCGACCAGCGGCAGATTGATGGTCGGGACCTGCCCGTCGGGTGCCGATCTTCCTGAGTTCGGCAGCGCCTCACCGGGCTTGAGGCGGGCCACGACCTGGACCTGTCCCGGCGGCGGGGCGGGCACGGCGTCCGGCGCGGGCCCGGCCGACCCGGGTGCGACCCAGCCGCGGTCCACCAGGAAGACGTCCCCGTCGAGTGTGCGAAACGGTACGAGGACCTCGAACGCGCTGGTGCCGCCGTGGGCGCGGTTGCGTGCCAGCAGGGTCTTGTCGGCGAGGTACTCGCCGGTGAGCGCGACCGGATGCCACTGGTCGCCGGCGTCGAAGACGCCGTCGGCGGCGATGAGCTCGCGGAGGGGCACCGGTGTCGCGTCGTAGTTGGCGGCGATGAGCGCGAGCTGTCGGCTGCGATCGGCGTTGCGGGTGAACTGCCAGTTCGACAGGAACGCACAGACGACCGCGAACAGGATCGCGATCGCCACGTATCCTGTCCATCGCAGCAGGGTGGACTGTTGCGCGGTCCGCGGACTCATGTCGTGATCTCCGTCTCTAGGGGGATGACCTCGACCGGGAAATCGCGCGCGCCGAGGTAGTCGCGGAGGTAGGCGACATGCTCATCGCACGCGGCCCAGATCTTCCGTCGTTCCGCTGAGTGGATGCGGGGGTTCCGCCACACCACCTGCCACACGGCTCCGTCGCGGCATCCTGCCCGCGAGCAGATCGCCGCGGTCATGACGCGTCCGCCGGGTCGGGCGGGCGGGTGGAGGATTCCGCGATCCGGATGACCGCGGGACTCGTCGCGGTGCGGGGGACCGACGGTGAGGGGGACGCGGACGTCGGCGCCTCGATGGCGCGTTCCGGGGCGACGGCCCGAACCGCAGCGCCCGACGCGACGTTGGCGATGACCACCGCGAAATACGGGAGGAACATGGCGCCCGCCCCGAACAGCCAGGTGTACCAGCCGTACGGGGTGATGGCCACCATGAGGACGAAGCAGATGACGCGGATGATCATCATCGTGAAGTACTTCGTCATGCGTGTGCTCGCATCGTCGCGCGGTGCGCGCGGCAACGAGGTGGCGGACTGGGGACGAGAGCTTTTCACGGTCCCCTCAGCCTACGCCGGGCGGGCTGAGGCGGGGCCCCTCAGTAGGTGCTGTAGCGCGAGCTCGCGGCGGCGGCGAGGACCATGAAGAAGATGATGAGACCGATCGCGAGGACGGCGATCGCGACGCCGGCCCAGCCGACGATCACGCCGGCGAGCGCCATACCGCGGCCGTTCTCACCGGTGCGCTTGATCTGGTTCAGTGAGATGTGCCCCATGATCGCGCCGCCGAGCGAGCCGATGAAGGGGAGCAGCCAGATGAAGCCGACGATCGATGCGATCAGCGAGATGATGGCGAGCACATTGGTCTGCGGTGCGGGCGCGCCGTAGTGCGGTGCCGAACCATACGGCGGCGCCGCCGTCGGCGGTTGGTAGGCGGGCGGCTGAGGTGTCGGAGGATACGTCTGTCCCGCAGGCGGCGCCGGCGGGGCGTAGACAGGGGCGTCCGTCTGCGGCGGAACGGGCGTGGGCGGCGTCACGGGCGGCGTGGCCGCGGCGTCCGAGGGCTGAGGGGTCGTCGCGTCGGTCATGCTCTCTCCTGTCCTATGCGGCCAGCCTATCGGGACACGTCGCGCCGATGGGAGGGGGAGGTGGCGCCGAGTAGGCTGGGGCGGTTACCTCCCGACCGAAACGGAGCCTCCATGTCGCACGATCGCGTCGTCCTCGTCACCGGCGGAAACCGCGGCATCGGCCGCGCGATCGCCGCCCGTTTCGTGGCCGAGGGCTACCGCACCGCCGTGACCGCCCGCTCGGGTGAGGGCCCGGAGGGTGCTCTCACCGTGCGTGCCGACGTCACGGATGCCGCGTCGCTGGACGCCGCGTTCAGCGAGGTCGAGCGGCAGCTGGGTCCCGTGGAGATCGTGGTCGCGAACGCGGGGATCACGAAGGACACCCTCCTGCTGCGGATGACCGAGGACGACTTCGACTCCGTGGTGGCCACCAACCTCGGCGGCACGTTCCGTGTCGTCAAGCGCGCCTCGAAGGGGATGCTGCGCGCGAAGTGGGGCCGTGTCATCCTCATCTCCAGCGTCGTGGGGCTCTACGGCTCGCCCGGACAGATCAACTACTCGTCCTCGAAGGCGGCCCTGGTCGGCTTCGCCCGATCGCTGACGCGCGAGCTCGGCGGACGGGGGATCACCGCGAACGTCGTCGCTCCCGGATTCATCGAGACCGACATGACGGCCGCACTTCCTGAGGACACGCAGGCCGAGTACAAGCGCACCATCCCGGCCGGCCGCTTCGCGACGCCGGACGAGGTCGCCGGCGTCGTCACCTGGCTGGCGTCGGAGGATGCCGGGTACATCTCGGGAGCCGTGATCCCCGTCGACGGCGGTCTCGGCATGGGGCACTGAGCGCGGGACTCGACCGGCCTCGACGCGCGCTCATCGACCGGCGCGGGTGACGGCGGAGACGATCGCCGTGCCGAGTCGCGCTGGCTGTGAGAACTGCGGCCAGTGACCGGTGCCGAGGTGCACGATCTCCGTGTCGGTGATGGCCTCGAACTCCTCGGCGTAGGGCTCCCACCGCGCCAGGAACGCCCGGAATCGCTGCTCGTCGAGTGAGCCCGAGAGCACGGTGACCGGCACGCCGTACCGCCGCCGGTCGTGCAGTGCGATCGCATCGGTGGGGACCCGAGCGGGAACACTGCGGGCCCGCCGTGCCGTGCGCTCGCGGGTCGCGACATCGAGGTCGGCGACATCCTCGTCGTCGAAGAAATCCCAGCCCGGGAACGGGACGACACCGTCGACGACCGGGAACTCCGAGATGGTCCCGCCATCGTGAGGGACGGCGGTGTCGACCAGGATCACCCGCGCGATCTTGTCTGCCCGCGCGTCGGCCGCGCCCCACGCGACGTTGCCGCCGCCGCTGTGACCGACGATGATGACGGGGCCGTCGGCCGCATCGACCTCTGCGACCGTCGCCGCCACCCAGTCGGCGATGCCGATGTCGGCGCTGTCGACGGCGGCGGCGCCGGCGCCGGGCATGGTGAGCGGTCGAGGGGTGAGTCCCGCGGCCCGCAGTGGCGGCAGCACGTCGTCCCAGGAGGACGCGTCGAGCCAGAGACCGGGAATGAGGATGACGTCCATGCGTTCACGGTACGCCCGGGCTGCGACACCGTCCGAGTGGTCGCGCGGGCTCAGGGCAGCAGCGGGATGACCTCGCGCAGGTCGACGGGGCCGATGACGAGATCGGCCCGCTCGCGCACGGCCGGCTTCGCGTTGAACGCCAGCCCCAGCCCTGCCGCCGCCATCATCTGCAGGTCGTTCGCACCGTCGCCGATCGCGATGGTCCGCGACAGGGGGACGCCGGATGCCGCGGCCCACTCGCGCAGCGCGACCGCTTTGCCCGCGGCATCCACGATCTCTCCGTCGACGAGGCCGGACAGGGCGCCGTCCTCGACCGCGAGGCGGTTCGCGCGCCAGAGGTCGACCCCGAGGGCGGGCGCCACCGTGTCGAGGACCTCGTGGAATCCTCCCGAGACGACGGCGGCGCGACCGCCGCGGGCGTGAATGGCCGCGACCAGTTCAGTGGCACCCGCGGTGGGCTCCACCCGCGCCCGCACGCGATCGAACGCCTCGACGGGCACACCACGCAGCTCCCGCACGCGCGAGCGCAGGCTGGTCGCGAAGTCCACCTCGCCGCGCATCGCCGCCTCGGTCGCTGCGGCGACCTCGGCTCCGCGGCCGGCCTCATCGGCGATCAGCTCGATGACCTCGTTGCGCAGCAGGGTGGAGTCGGCGTCGAACACGACGAGGAAACGGGCGTCAGGCACCCGTCCAACCTAGCGGTCCGTCATCGGGCGACGTAGGCGTTCTTGCCCACGACGGTGATGCCGCTGTCGGTCACGGTGAAGCCCCGGGAGAGATCGAACGCGCGGTCGACCCCGACTGTCGCACCCGGCTCGAGCACGACGTTCTTGTCGAGGATCGCGCGATGCACCCGGGCCCCCGCGCCGACCTGGACGTGGTCGAACAACACGGAGTCGGTGATCGTCGAGCCGCCTCCGGAGAGCGTCCACGGGCCCACGACGGAGCGTTCGAGGTGCGTTCCCGAGAGCACGGAGCCGAGCGAGACGATCGAGTCGATCGCGTTGCCCATACGGCCCACGCCGTCGCGCACGAACTTCGCCGGCGGTGAGTTGACCGACTGCGAGTGGATCGGCCAGTCGACGTTGTAGAGGTTGAAGATCGGCAGCGTCGAGATGAGGTCCATGTGCGCGTCGAAGAACGAGTCGATCGTGCCCACGTCACGCCAGTAGTCCCGGTCGCGATCCGTCGAGCCCGGGACATCGTTGCGCTTGAAGTCGTAGACCGCGGCCTCGCCACGCCCCACGAAGTAGGGGATGATGTCGCCGCCCATGTCATGGTTCGAGCCGGGGAGCTCGCCGTCGGCCTCGACGGCGGAGATGAGCGCGTCCGCGTCGAAGATGTAGTTGCCCATCGACGCGAGCACCTCGTGGGGCGCATCCGAGAGCCCCGTGGGGTTCTGCGGCTTCTCCAGGAAGTCGCGGATCGTGATGTTGTCGCTGGGCTCCACGTCGATGACGCCGAACTGGTTGGCGAGCCCGATCTGCTGGCGGATGCCGGCGACCGTCGCCTTGGCGCCTGACTCGATGTGGGCGGCGAGCATCTGCTCGAAGTCCATCCGATACACGTGGTCCGCGCCGATGACGACGACGATGTCGGGCTTCTCGTCGTGGATGAGGTTCAGTGACTGCAGGATCGCGTCGGCCGACCCCGAGAACCAGCGCTTTCCGAGACGTTGCTGCGCCGGCACCGACGCCACGTACGAGTTCAGCAGCGCCGACATGCGCCAGGTCTGCGACACGTGACGGTCGAGGCTGTGCGACTTGTACTGCGTCAGCACGACGATCTGCCGCAGCCCCGAGTTGATGAGGTTCGAGATGGCGAAGTCGATCAGGCGGTACTGGCCGCCGAACGGCACGGCCGGTTTCGCCCTGTCCTCGGTCAGAGGCATGAGGCGCTTTCCCTCGCCCCCGGCGAGGATGATTCCGAAGACCTTCGGCGCTGCAGGCATGCCACCACACTAGGCCCCCGTTCGCCCTTGTACTAGCGTTCGTGACATGCGCGTTGACATCGTCACCAAGGAGTACCCGCCGGAGATATACGGGGGTGCCGGCGTCCACGTCACCGAGCTCGTGAAGGCGCTGCGCCGCAGCGTCGAGGTGCAGGTTCGCGCGTTCGGAGCCGGGCGCGACGAGGCCGACACGACCTCGTACGGCGTGCCGGCGGAGCTGTCGACCGCGAACCCCGCCGTCCAGACGCTCGGCACCGACCTGGAGATCGTCGGTGACGTCGCCGGGGCCGACGTCGTGCACTCGCACACCTGGTACGCCAACTTCGCGGGACACCTCGCCGCCTTGCTGCACGGCATCCCGCATGTCATCACGGCGCACTCGCTGGAGCCGCTGCGGCCGTGGAAGGCGGAGCAGCTCGGCGGCGGCTACGCCGTGTCGAGCGACATCGAGAAGACGGCGTACGAGAGTGCTGCCGCGGTGATCGCCGTGAGCGACGGGATGCGTCGCGACATCCTCCGCAGCTACCCGTCGCTCGATCCGGCGAAGGTCCATGTGATCTACAACGGCATCGACGTCGAGACGTGGCGTCCGCGGGAGGACCACGCGCTGCTCGAGCGGCACGGCATCGACCCGAACCGACCCTCCGTCGTCTTCGTCGGCCGGATCACCCGGCAGAAGGGACTGCCGTACTTCCTCCGGGCGGCCGCGCAGCTGCCGCCCGACGTCCAGATCGTGCTCTGCGCCGGCGCGCCGGACACCCCCCACATCATGGCTGAGGTCGAGGGGCTCGTCCGCGAGCTCCAGGCCCGTCGCGACGGCGTCGTCTGGATCGACGAGTTCCTCCAACGGGACGAGTTGTGCGCCATCCTCACCTCGGCGACGACCTTCGTCTGCCCGAGCGTCTACGAGCCGTTGGGCATTGTGAACCTCGAGGCCATGGCCTGCGGCGCCGCCGTCGTGGGGACGGCGACCGGCGGCATCCCCGAAGTGGTCGTCGACGGTGTCACCGGACGCCTCGTGCCGATCGAACAGCTCCAGGACGGTACCGGCACGCCGGTGGACTCCGAGCGCTTCGTCGCGGACCTCGCCGCCGTCCTCACCGAGGTCGTCTCCGACCCCGAGCGGGCCCGTGCCTACGGCGAGGCGGGGCGGGAACGGGCGGCGACCGCCTTCAGCTGGCAGGCCATCGCGGATGCCACCGAGGCGTTGTACCGCGAGGTGTCGGTGCGTCCGGCCTGACGCGAAGACCCGGCGCGTGCCGCCCGAACCGTCGGGGCTGCCCCGATAGGCTGGACGCATGCCCCAGGTGCTCGAGTTCCTCGATGTCGTCGTCCGCCGCAACGCCCGCAACATCATCGATCACACCGACTGGAACGTCGCCGATGACCAGCGCTGGGTGGTGCTCGGGCCGAACGGCGCCGGCAAGACGACGATCCTGCAGCTGGCCGCCACGCTGATCCACCCCACCTCCGGCGAGGTGACGATCCTCGACGAGCGGCTGGGTCGCACGGATGTCTTCGACCTCCGTCCCCGCATCGGGTTCGCCTCGTCGGCGATGGCGCGTCGCGTGCCGCCGGAAGAGACGGTGCTGGATGTGGTGCTCACCGCCGCGTTCTCGGTGCTGGGGCGCTGGAACGAGTCCTACGAGACGATCGACGAACGCCGCGCCCGTCGGGTGCTGGCCGAGTGGCACCTCGACCACCTTGCCGAGCGCACCTTCGGAACCCTGTCCGACGGGGAGCAGAAGAGGGTCCAGATCGCCCGGGCCGTCATGACCGACCCCGAGCTCCTGCTGCTCGACGAGCCCACCGCGAGCCTCGACCTCGGAGCACGCGAGGAGCTGCTCGAACTGCTCAGCGGCTACGCCCAGGCCCCGACGACGCCCGCCATGGTGATGGTCACGCACCACGTCGAGGAGATCCCGGTCGGATTCACGCACGTGCTACTGCTGCGCGGCGGCGGCGTCGTCGCCGCCGGCCCCCTCGGGCAGACGCTGACCGAGGAGAACCTGGCTGCCACCTTCGGCATGCCCATCGCGCTCAGCGCGGAGGCGGGGCGCTACGCGGCCCGTGCCACACGTGGCGACTGAGCGTTCCCGATCGGCGGGTGCTGCTGGTATGATCGACCCTTGGTGCATTCGCACCGCAGACTTCCCTCGCCCTGGCAAAATCCAGGGCATCACCTAAGGAATCCCATGAAGACTGACATCCACCCCGCGTACCAGGCGGTCGTGTTCCGCGACCTCGGCTCGGGCGAGACCTTCCTCACCCGCTCGACGGTCACGAGCGACAAGACGATCGAGCTCGACGGCGAGACCTACCCGGTCATCGACGTCGAGATCTCCTCCGCCTCGCACCCGTTCTACACGGGCAAGCAGCGCATCATGGACTCGGCCGGTCGCGTCGAGAAGTTCAACCAGCGCTTCAAGAACTTCGGCGGCTCGAGCAAGTAGGCCCGACGCCTCGAGAAGCCCCGCTCCGGCGGGGCTTCTCTCGTTCTGGGGCCGTCCCCGCGCCGATTCAGCGGATGGGCCAGCTGCCGTCGAGGCGGTGCTCGGGGTCGAGGCGGCCGATGCGGATGAAATAGTCGGTCAGGCTGTCGGCCTGCGAGCGCGCCCAGCCCACCTGCCGGGTGTGCAGCTCCTCCAGCGGGGCATCGATCGCGAAGCGGCGGGCGAGTGCCTGAGCGACTCGACCGGCGGCGATCGCGTCAGCGGCGGCGTCGTGGGCGCCGACGAGGGGCACGGCGTAGTGCGCCGCCACCGCCTCGAGGGTGCGCTTGCCCTTGCGGAATCGGTCGTGCGCCTTGTCGAGCACGAGCGGATCGATGACCGGCGCCGGGTCGAGGATCGGCGGGACGTCATGGCGCAGCGCCTCGTGCTTGAGCAGTGAGAAGTCGAACGGAGCGTTATAGGCGACGACGGGGATGCCCGCGTCGAGCAGATCGCGGAGGGCGGCGACCACCTCCGCGACCACGGCGGCGGCGTGGCGTCCGTGTGCGCGGGCGTGTGCGGTGGTGATGCCGTGGACCGCGGTTGCGCCGTCGGGGATCTCGACACCGGGGTCTGCGAGCCAGGACTGCGCATGGACGGGTGCGCCGTTCGCGTCGAGGAGTCCGACGTGTGCGCTCACGATCCGGTCGGCCGTGACGTCGACGCCGGTGGTCTCCAGATCGAAGATGCCGACGGCATCCGCCCACCCGCCGGACACGGCAGACGCCCCGGCGACGGCGGGCTCGTCGTCCCAGAGGGGGAGTGCCTGCCACTGTTCCATGCCCTTGACGGTATGCGCCGGTTCCGACGTCGACGGGGCGGCACGCGGGGCAAGGGCGGCATCGGCGTCCGTCCAGCGCCGGACTCCTAGACTTCTGGGATGACCGTCGTCTCGCCCTATGCCGAGCGGCTCGCCGCCGTTCCCGTGTCGCGACATGCGCTCGAGCTGGCGGGCGGAACGACCGCCTACTGGGAGTACGGACCCGCGGATGCCCCGCTCACCCTCGTCGCCGTCCATGGGTTCCGGGGCGACCACCACGGGCTCGAGCCGGTGGTCGCTTTCCTCGACGGCGTCCGCGTGATCTCGCCCGATCTGCCGGGGTTCGGTGAGACCCCGCCCCTGCCCGGGGTCGAGCACACGATCGACGCGTACGCGGGCTGGCTGCGTGCCTTCGTCGACACCGTCGCTCCGGGCGCCGTCGTCCTCGGCCACTCGTTCGGCTCGATCGTGGTGGCCGCGGCGGTCGCGGGAGGACTGGAGACGCCGCGCGTGATCCTCGTCAACCCGATCGGTGCACCCGCCCTGGAGGGTCCGCGCGGCATCCTCACCCGCCTGGCGGTCTTCTACTACTGGGCCGGCGCGAGATTGCCGAAGCGGCTGGGCGACGCGTTGCTGCGCAACCGCGCCGTCGTCCGCATCATGAGCGTGTCCATGGCGAAGACGCGCGACCCGCAGCTCCGGCGTTTCATCCACGACCAGCACGACACCTACTTCTCCGGCTTCGGTGACCGCGACGTGCTCCACGAGGGTTTCGTCGCGTCGGTGTCCAACGATGTGCGCCGGTTCGCGCCGGCGATGGGGCAGCCGACGCTGCTCATCGCCGCCGAGAAGGACGACATCACCCCGATCGAGGCCGAACGTCACCTGCAGACGCTCTTCCCCGCGGCGGAGCTGGTCGAGATCCCCGCGGTGGGGCACCTCATCCACTATGAGACGCCGCAGGCGGCGGCAGCGGCGATCATGCGCTTTCTCGCGCCTTCCGGCGACGGTACGCGTTGACGTTCATGCGGTTGCCGCAATTGCCCGTGTCGCAGTAACGCTTCGAGCCGTTCTTCGAGAAGTCGACGTACACGTCCGCGCAGTCGTCGGCCGCGCACACGCGCACCCGCTCCCACGCGTCCGAGCGGATCACGTCGACGAACGCCATCGCCGACTCGATCAGCATGCGCATCGCCAGCGGGGCGTCGGGTTCGGTGGCGTGGATGTGCCAGTCGAACCCGTCGTGGATGACCAGTTGGGGCAGCGCCCGCCCGTCACGGAGCATCGCGTTCACGAGGGGGACGGCGCCGTCGCGATCGGTGTCCCACAGAGCGCGCAGACGCGGGCGGTTCGCCCGCACGGCCGCGAGCTCCGCGGCGTCCCGGCGGAGCTCGCCGGTATAGGAGAACTCCGCGAGGTACGCATCGAGGTCGTCCTGCGTCTGTAGCCGGTCGCCCCCCACTGCGTCGGGCCCGGGAAGCGTGTTGACGAGCGCGGCGGCGGCGCGCAGCGACACCTCCGTGTCATGGATGAAGACCACGTTGACTCCTGACATCAATGAGCGCTAGTGTCACTAGTGTAATCGCCTTTCAGTCATGACAGTCAGCATCGAACCCGCAAGGAACGCCGGTGTCCCGTACTGCTTCATCCGCCCGCACCTCTGGCATCGTGCTGGCGGTGGTCTCGGCCCTCGCGTTCTCCTCGAGCGGCCCACTGGTCAAGCCGCTCCTCGAAGCCGGCTGGTCCCTGTCGGCGGCGCTCGCCGTGCGCATGGGGCTCGCCGGCCTGATCCTGTCGCCGGCCCTCGTGCGAGCAGCGCGTCGCGGGCGGGGATTCCTCCGCCGCCACGGCCTCGCCCTCCTCGCCTTCGGACTCATCCCCGTCCTCGGCTGTCAGCTGCTCTTCTTCTCCGCGATGCAGCGGATGCCGGTGGCGGTGGCTCTGCTGGTCCAGTACCTCGCTCCGGTCATGCTCGTGGGATTCGTGTGGCTGCGCACCCGTCGCGCGCCATCGCGTCTCGTCGTGGTCGGATCGGTGGTCGCGATCGCGGGCCTCGTGCTCGTCGTCGACATCGCAGGCGCGCGCTTCGACCTCCTCGGCACGCTGCTGGCGCTCGGCGCGGCCCTGTGCGTGTGCGTCTACTTCGTCATGAGCGAGCGCGCGGGCGCCGACATGCCACCGCTCGCGCTCGCGGGAGGGGGATTGCTGGTCGGCGCCGCGGTCGTCACCGTCCTCGCGCTCACGGGCGCGATGCCCTTCTCCGCGCCGCCGATCGCGGTGCTCTTCCGCGGGATCGAGGTCCCCGGCATCCTCGCCCTCGTCTGGGTCGGTGCCGTCGGGACGACGCTGGGCTACGCGTTCGGCGTCATGGCGGTGCCGCGCGTGGGGGCCCGGTTGGCGTCGTTCATCGGACTCAGCGAGGTGTTGTTCGCCCTGGGCTTCGCGTGGCTGCTGCTCGGCGAGACCCCCTCGCCGGTGCAGATCGTCGGGGGAGCGCTGCTGCTCGCGGGGGTGGTGCTCGTGCGGATGGATGCTGCGCAGGCGCCGGTCGTCGCCCTGTCGGCCGATCCGATGCTCCCTGTTCCCGTCAGCGGATCGCCTCGTCGCGTGCCCGCTCCAGAAGCGGGCGGACCCGATAGCCGATGACCTCGCCCATGACGAGTGAGGTCTCGGTGCGCTCCACGCCGTCGATCGCGAGGATGCGCGCATCGACATCGAAGAGGTGCTGTGTGTCCCGCGCCGCGACGCGCACGAGCAGGTCCACCTGACCACTCATCCCGTAGGCCTGGACGACTTCGGGGAGCGTCGCGATCGCCTGGGTGATTCGGGGCAGCTCCGCCTGGCGGACCGTGACGCTCACCATCGCCTCGATCGGCAGTCCGAGCGCGGCCGGTGGGATCGCGCGCTCGAACGACTGGAACACGCCGCCGCGCTCCAGCCGCGCCAATCGGGCCTGCACCGTGTTGCGGGAGAGTCCGAGGCGTTCGGCGAGCGCGACGACTGTTGCGCGATGGTCGTCGGCGAGCGCATTCAGCAGGTCGAGATCGACGCGGTCCAGTGGCCCCATAGTGCTCAACTCTACCAGGCGTGTCCTGTCCATGCTGTGCAACCTGCTCACCTGCAGCAAGGATGCTTGAGCTAGGTGCAAGTCGCACGTAGCCTTCCTGGCAACCGGCGACGAAGCCGGCCGGGGCGGCTGCCGTCCCCCACGAGGGGGCGGCGGGGCCAGAGAGGGATGACGACGATGTACACCCTGAGCACCGACGAATCGATGACCGCGCTGGACGACACCGCGCGACTGCTCACTTCCGAGGGGCGAAGGGTCGCGGATCCGCGACTGGACCGGTGGTCCGCCGACCTCGACGCGGTGGCGCTGCGCGCTCTCTATCGCGACATGGCCATCGTGCGGCGGATGGATGCCGAGGGCGTCGCGCTGCAGCGTCAGGGCCACCTGGGGCTCTGGGCCCCGGCGCAGGGGCAGGAAGCGGTGCAAGTCGGGACGGCGCGCGCCTGTCGCGCCGACGATTTCCTCTTCCCGAGCTATCGGGAGGTCGGTGTGACGTTCGTCCGCGGTGGGGAACCCGCCGATCTCGTGCTCGCCTGGCGAGGCGAGGTGCATTCGACCTACGACCCCTACGAGCTCAACCTCGCGGCGCCGCAGATCATCATCGGCGCACAGAGCCTGCATGCCGTCGGGTACGCGATGGGCATCCAGCGTGATGGCACGGACCAGGTCGCGGTCGCGTATTTCGGCGACGGTGCGACGAGTCAGGGGGACGTGAACGAGGCGATGGTGTTCGCCTCGTCCTTCGGCGCCCCCGTCGTGTTCGTGTGCTCGAACAACCAATGGGCGATCTCGGAGCCGGTGGCGGTGCAGTCCCGGTTCCCGATCGCGGGACGGGCGCCGGGATTCGGCATCCCCAGCATGCGGGTGGACGGCAACGACGTGCTCGCCTGCACGGCGGCGATGCGCTGGGCGCTCGACCACGCTCGTCGCGGTCAGGGGCCCGTCTTCCTGGAGGCTGTCACCTACCGCATGGGCCCGCACACGACGTCGGACGATCCCACGCGGTACCGGGAGCGTGAGGAGGTCGACGCCTGGCGTGCCCGCGATCCGCTCACCCGCCTGGAGACGTTCCTGCGGAGCACGGGCGACCTCGACGACGAGGCGCTCGCCGACATCTCCCGCGAGGCGGACGTGCTGACGGGCCGGATGCGCGAGGCCGTGCTGACGGCGGTCACCCGACCCGCGATCGAGGTGTTCGACGACGTGTACGCCGAGCCGCACAGCGGCATCGATCGCCAGCGTGCGCGCTTCGCGGCCTACCTCGACTCCTTCGCCGACGACGCGGAGGCCACGCGATGAGCCGGCTCACCTTGGGCGCGGCGCTGACGGCCGGATTACACCGCGCGATGACCGACGACGACCGTGTGCTCGTGATGGGGGAGGACATCGGCCGGCTGGGCGGCGTGTTCCGCATCACGGACGGCCTCCTGGATGAGTTCGGTCCGCGTCGCGTCATCGACACGCCGCTCGCGGAGTCCGGCATCGTCGGCACCGCGATCGGCCTGGCGATGCGCGGGTTCCGCCCCATCGTCGAGATCCAGTTCGACGGGTTCGTCTACCCGGCGTTCGACCAGATCGTCTGCCAGGTCGCGAAACTGCACTACCGCACGCGCGGCAATGTGAAGGTCCCCCTCACCATCCGCATCCCGTGGGCCGGCGGCGTGGGGGCGGCTGAGCACCACTCCGAGTCGCCCGAGGCGTACTTCGTCCACACCGCAGGACTGCGCGTCGTCGCCGTCTCGAACCCGCAGGACGCCTATACGGTCCTGCAGCAGGCCGTCGCGTGCGACGATCCGGTGGTCTTCTTCGAGCCGAAGCGGCTCTATCACACGAAGGGCGAGGTCGACCTGGACGGCGACGTCGCCGACGCGGCGCCGATGGGACTCGCCCGCGTCCTCCGCGAGGGGACCGACGTGACCCTGGTGACCTACGGGGGCCAGGTGACGACGGCGATGGATGCCGCGCTCGCCGCCGAGGACGAGGGGGTCTCGATCGAGGTGCTCGACCTGCGCTCGCTCTCGCCCGTGGACTACCGCACCGTCGCCGCGTCGGTCCGCAAGACCGGGCGCGTCGTCGTGACCCACGAGGCCGCCGGCGAAGCGGGCGTCGGTGCGGAGATCATCGCCAGCGTCACCGAGCAGTGCTTCCATCACCTCGAGGCGCCGCCGCAGCGGGTGACGGGGCACGACATCCCCTACCCGCCCGCAAAACTCGAGGAGCACCACATCCCCGACCTGGACCGCATCCTCGACGCCGTCGATCGTGTCCTCGACCGACCGCGGAGCCTCACGTCGGCGCCGGGGGTGGACCGATGATCGCCGAATTCCATCTCCCCGATCTCGGAGAGGGCCTTCCCGATGCCGAGATCGTCCAGTGGCTCGTCGCCGCGGGTGACGAGGTGTCGCTCAACCAGCCCATCGCCGAGGTCGAGACGGCGAAGGCGATCGTGGAGCTGCCCTCTCCGTTCGCCGGCACCGTGAGCGTCCTGCACGCCGATGCCGGCGAGGTCGTCGAGGTGGGGGCGCCCCTCATCGCCTTCGAGGTCGCCGGTGCTGAGCCGGGCGACGGCGTCCCGGTTCCCCCGGACGTCGTGGCCTCCGCGGACTCTTCACCCACCTCGGCCCCGGCGGCCGTGCCCAACCTCGTCGGCTACGGTGCCGCGCCGCGCGGGGTGGGACGACCGCGGCGGCGCCGCAGGAGTGGACCCGCCGCGACGACGACGCTGGACGAGACCCGTCACGAACGGCCGCGCTCTACTCCGCCTGTCCGCGCCTACGCCCGTGAGCGGGGGATCGATCTCGCGCTCATCGAGGCCTCCGGCGTCACGGGCATCATCCGTCGCGAGGATGTGGACCTCTTCGCCGCCTCGATGCCGCAGCGCGCCGCGACCCGTGAGGCCGCGGCGGCGGCACCCGGGGCAGCGAGGCCGGCGGCCGGCGATCGGGAGAGTCGCGTCCCGATCCGCGGGGTCCGCAAGCACACGGCTGCGGCGATGGTCCGCAGCGCCTTCACCGCGCCGCACGTGACCACGTTCCTCGAGGTGGATGTGACCGCGACGACCCGTCTGGTGCAGAGTCTGCGGGAGGACCCTCGTCTGGGCGGCCATCGGGTCGGAATCATGGCGATCGCGGCGAAGGCGGTGTGCCTCGGGCTCCGTGCGGAACCGACTCTCAACACGGCCTGGGACGAGGAGGCCGGTGAGATCGTGCAGTTCCACTACGTGAACCTGGGTATCGCGGCGGCCACCGAGCGCGGACTCGTCGTCCCGCACGTGCCGGATGCCGATCGGCTCACGCTCGTGCAGCTCGCCGACGAGATCCGCGGGCTCGCCGAGACCGCCCGTGCGGGCCGTACGGCGCCGGCGGCGCTCAGCGGCGGCACGTTCTCGATCACCAACTTCGGCGTGTTCGGCATCGATGCGGGCACGCCGATCCTCAATCCCGGCGAGGCCGGGATCCTGGGTCTCGGATCCGTCCGGCGCCGACCGTGGGAGCATGACGGGGGGATCGCGCTGCGCGAGATCATGACCCTCAGCCTCTCCTTCGACCATCGGCTGGTCGACGGCGAGCAGGCGGCGCGCTTCCTCACGGCAGTCGCGGACATCCTGCGGGAGCCGGGACGTGCCATGCTCCTGAGCTGACGCGGTCTCGTGCCGTCAGTGCGCCGTCAGTGCCGCATACGCCATGTCGGAGAGGACGTCGCGCAAGAGGTCGTTGGTCCCGGCATCCACCGCCACCTCCCGGAGCGTCCGCACCGCGTAGGGCGTCGAGTTGATCAATCCGAAGCCGGCGTGCGCGCGTACGCGCAGGTCCGTGTCGCTCCGACCCGGGTGCACGGCGCGCAGGACGTCGACCCAGAGCTCGACGTACTCGCGCTGCAGGCGGCGCACGGCGTGGCGGTCCGGATCGCTGAGGCTGGCGAGGTCGCGGTCGTGCACCCGGATGACGTCGGCGCTGCGGACGGCGAAATCCACATGGACCTCGACCAGCTCGCGCAGTGTCCGATCGGGAGGGCGGTCGGATGCGACCACGCGTCGCCCGCCCGCGAGCAGATCGCCGCTCGCCCGGATCAGGATGGCGCTCAGCAGCGCGCGCTTGCTGTCGAAGTGGCGGTAGACCGCGGGGCCGGTGATGCCGACCGCCGTGCCCAGATCCTCGAGGCTGACACCATCGAATCCGTGCTGCGCGAAGAGGCGCGCGGCCGCCTCCAGGAGGGCATCGGCGCGCTGCGCCTTCGCGCGCTCGCGCATCGTGCGCGTCGTCGACGAGTGCGTTGTCATTCCAGTTAATCCTCGCTAACCTGGAAGGGTGGGTTAGTGAACACTAACCCGTTCCGCCGCCGGCGCGCCACGAGATCGCGGGAGGCGTTATGCGACCGCGACATCGAAGGGGATGCCATGGCGATTCTGGATCCGTACGAGGGTGGACTGACGGATGAGGAGCGCGAGCTCGCGGCGCTGGTGCGCGCCTTCGCCGACGAACGCGTCGCGCCGCAGGCCTATGAGGCCGACCGCACGAAGACACTTCCTCTGGGGATCGTCGCCGAGATGGGCGAGATGGGACTGTTCGGTCTCCCCTTCAGCGAGGATGTCGGCGGGCAAGGCGGCACCTATGCGGCACTGGGACTCGCGATCGAAGCGCTCGCCCGTGTCGACCAATCGATCGCGATCACGCTGGAGGCGGGCGTGAGTCTGGGGGCGATGCCCGTCTACCGCTTCGGTACCGACGCCCAGCGCGCCGAACTGCTGCCCGAGCTGCTCGAGGGTCGGGCGCTCGCCGGCTTCGGCCTGACCGAGTCCGAGGCGGGATCGGATGCCGGGGCCACCCGGACCACCGCGCGGCTGGACGGGGAGGAGTGGGTCATCGACGGGGCCAAGCAGTTCATCACCAACTCCGGCACCGCCATCACGCGCTTCGTCACCGTCACCGCCGTGACCGGGGTCGACGCGGGACGCCCGGAGATCTCGACCATCATCGTGCCCTCCGGCACACCGGGTTTCACCGTGGGGCCGGGGTACGACAAGGTCGGCTGGCATGCCTCCGACACCCACCCCCTCCGCTTCGACGGCGTGCGCGTGCCTGCCGCGAACCTGCTCGGGGAACGTGGGCGCGGGCTCGCCAACTTCCTCGGCATCCTGGACGAGGGGCGCATCGCGATCGCGGCGCTGGCGACCGGGGCGGCCGAGGGCTGTCTGGAGGCGGCTCTGGACTACGCCGGCAGCCGCATCGTGTTCGGTGAGCGACTGGGCACGCGGCAGTCCATCCAGTTCATGCTCGCGCGGATGCAGCAGCGTGTGCACGTCTCCCGACTCGCGTGGTTGCACGCCGCCCGCCTGCGTGACGCGGGGCGCCCGTTCGGCACCGCGGCAGCGCTCGCCAAGCTGACGGCCGGGGAGGCCGCGATGGACAACGCCCGGGATGCGACGCAGATCTTCGGGGGCAACGGCTTCATGAACGAGTACCCCGTGGCCCGTCACTACCGGGACTCGAAGATCCTCGAGATCGGTGAGGGCACGACGGAAGTGCAGCTGCTCGTCATCGCCCGCGCGCTCGGGCTGACCGGGTCCGCTCGCGGCGCCCGGTAGCGTGAGGTCATGCGCGCCGCCTTCGACCTCGGACCCGCTCTGCTGTTCTGCCCCGCCGACCGCCCCGAGCGCTACGAGAAGGCGCTCGAGCGTTCCGACGCGGTGATCCTCGATCTGGAGGACGCCGTCGCCCCGGCCGACAAGATCGCGGCACGGGTGGCCGTCATCGACTCGCACCTCGACCCCGACCTTGTCATCGTGCGGGTGAACGCGCTGGACTCGCCCGAGTTCGT
>CANSLE010000010.1 GCA_947647645.1 uncultured Microbacterium sp. | reverse complement strand
CACGGTCCGCCGACGCGTGGCCGGGAGCGCCGCATGATCGGCGCGCGCCGCGTGGGCGGGCGCCTCGCCGAGTTCGTGATCGTCGTCCTCGGCGTCACCTTCATCATCTACGCGACGGTCTGGGCGCTCCCGGGCGACCCGATCGCCGCGCTCGGCGGAGACCGGCCGCTGCCGGCGAATGTCGTGGCCCGGCTGCGCGAGCAGTTCCACCTCGACGAGCCGCTGTGGCAGCAATACCTGCGCTACCTGGGCGGACTGTTCTCCGGCGACCTCGGTACGACCTTCAGCGGCGTGCCGGTCGCCGATCGGATGGCGTCGCGCTGGCCCGTCACGATCACGCTCGCCCTCACCGCCTGGGTGATCGAGGTGGTCCTCGGCGTCGCGCTGGGGCTGATCTCGGGCCTGCGCCGTGACAGCATGATCGACCGGACGGTGCTCTTCGGCACGATCCTGGCCACCTCGATCCCGGTGTTCGTCGTCGCGGTCAGCGCGCAGCTCGTCTTCGGCCTGCAGCTCGGATGGTTCCCCATCGCGGGCACCGACGCGGGATGGCCGGGCTCCTACCTGCTGCCCGCGCTGGTGATCGCGCTGTTCGGTCTCGCGTCGATCACCCGGCTCATGCGCGGCAGCGTCGTCGACTCGATGGAGTCCGACTTCGTCCGGACGCTCCGGGCGAAGGGCATGCCGCGCTCTCGGATCGTCGGCCTCCACGTGATGCGCAACTCGGTGGCCCCGGTGCTGACGTTCGTCGCGATCGATCTGGGGTTCCTGCTCGGTGGCGCGGTCGTCGTGGAGGGGATCTTCAACCTTCCGGGCATCGGCCAACTGCTGTTCGGCGCGATCCGCACGCACGAAGGCCCCACGATCGTCGGCGTCGGCACGACGCTGATCCTGATCTTCCTCGTGCTGAACGTGCTCGTCGATCTGCTCAACTCGCTGCTGGACCCCCGGAGCCGTCATGACTGAAACCGCTGTGGCCGCCCTCGAACACATCACCGTCAGCCGGGGCGTCTGGGCGAGCCTGCGCCGGCGTGTCCTGTTCTGGCTGAGCGCCGCGATCCTCGCCGTGCTCGCCGTCATCTCACTCCTGCCCGAGGCCATCGGCGGCCTGTTCGGTCAGCCCGATCCGCGGGCATGCAACCTGCGCGACAGCGCCACGCCGCCCAGCGCCGCGCACCTCTTCGGCACCGATCTGCAGGGCTGCGACGTCTACGCCAACGTCATCCACGGCACGCGCACCTCGCTGTTCATCGGGCTCACCGCCACCGTCATCGCGCTGCTGATCGCGGTGGTCGTCGGCACCCTCGCCGCCTACTACGGCGGCATCGCCGACACGATCATCTCCCGGCTGACCGACGTCTTCCTCGGCTTCCCCTTCATCCTCGGGGCGATCATCGTGCTCAACAGCGTGGGGGAGCGGACCCCCGTGATCGTCGCCGTGGTGCTCGCGGTGTTCAGCTGGCCGACGCTCGCACGACTCGTCCGCACATCCGTTCGCACCGTGCGTCGGATGGAGTACGTCAGCGCGGCGCGAGCGATGGGAATCTCCCACACCCGCACGCTGCTGACCCACGTCGTGCCGAACGCTCTCGGCCCGGTGCTCGCCATCACCTCGACCATGGTCGGAAGCATCATCGTCGCCGAGTCGACCCTCACCTTTCTCGGGGTGGGCCTGCGGGCACCCTCCATCTCGTGGGGGTTGCAGATGGCGAACGCGCAGTCGTACTTCGGCACCTCGCCGCACATGCTCTTCTTCCCCGCCCTCTTTCTCAGCGTGACCGTCTTCGCGCTCATCACCCTCGGCGACATCCTCCGCGATGCGCTCGACCCGAAAGGACGCCGTCTGTGACCGCCACTTCCTCTCCCCCCGAGGACGACACCACCACGCGTCGACGCCGTGCGGTGGACGATGCCGCGCGCTACGCGGCCCGCTGGTTCGCCTTCATCGGGCAACAGCGCGCGGTCCCCGGCATCCAGGCCGCCATCCGCGTGGACGGCGAACTCGTGCTCGACTTCGCCTGGGGCCTCGCCGACGAGGCCACCGCGACGCCGCTCACCGGCGACCACCTCTTCCGCATCGCGTCCCACTCCAAGACGTTCACGGCGACGGCGGTGCTCCAGCTGGCCGAGCAGGGCGCCCTCCGTCTCGATGACACGGTCTCCGCGTGGATTCCGGAGCTGTCGGGCACCGATCTGTCGGCGGTCACCGTTCGCGAACTGCTCGCGCATCAGGGTGGTGTCGTCCGAGACGGACGTGACGCCGACTACTGGCAGCGCGGCGGTCCCTTCCCCGATCGGTCGCGCCTCATCGCGATCTGCCGCGACGAAGGGCGGGTCTTCGCCCGCAACGAGTTCTTCAAGTACTCCAACATCGCGTACGGGCTGCTCGGCCTCGTCGTCGAGGCGGCATCCGGCCTCGACTACGACCGGTTCACCCGAGAGCGCATCTGCGTGCCGCTGGGGCTGGAACGCTCGGGCTCGGAGTGGCAGCAGTCGCGCGCGGACGAGTACGCGTCGGGTCACACCGCTCGTCTGGGCGGCGGTGCCCGGCGTGCGATCGGCCACGTCGACACGCGCGCTCTCGCCGCGGCGACCGGCTGGTACTCGACCGCCGCCGAGACGACCGCCTACATCTGCGCGCACGCTCTCGGCGACGGCCGTCTCCTCGGCGACGACAGCAAGCGCCAGGCCCAGCACGCCCACTCCCGCATCGACGTCGACGGGGTGGCGCGGGACTACGGCCTCGGGTTCGAGCTCCACACCCTCGGCGGGCGCCGGCTCGTCGGCCACAGCGGCGGCTACCCGGGACACATCACGCGGACCTGGTTGGACGCCGAGGACGCGATCGCGGTGAGCGTGTTCACCAACGCCATCGACGGCCCGGCCGACGTGCTGGCCACCGGAGCGATGGCGATCATCCGGCTCGCTCTGGCCCACGCGGATGCCGATGCGCGCGCCGACCTCCCGGAGGAGCGGTTCGCGAGCCTGTGGAGCGTGCTCGACGTCGCGCACCTGGGAGGCGCCACCTTCGCGCTGCACCCGGTCGCGGAGGACCCCGCGCGCTCGGCCGAGAAGATCGAGGTCGACGAGGCCGGGCGCATGCACCAGGCGCGCCGAGACGGCTTCGGTGCGACCGGCGAGCCGATCGAGGTGGCGCAGGCGCCCGACGGTGGGGTGGAATCGATGGTGTGGAGCGGCATGACGATGTGGCCTCAGGCCGTGTTCGACGAGGCCATGGCGCTCACCGAGCCGGGGACGGCACTGGAGAGGATGTCGCTATGAGCGAGGAGACCGACCGTCAGGCGGAGCAGCTGAGCGAAGAGGCGCGCACCTTCGTCGAGGACTTCGCCTTCTCGTGGGGGGCGGCGGGGAACCCGCGGATGGACGGGCGGGTGCTCGGCCTGCTGCTCATCGTCGATCGGCCGTTCCTGTCCTCCGCGCAGATCGCCGAGATGCTCGGGGCGAGCGCCGGGGCCGTCTCCATGTCCACGCGCGCCCTCGTGAGCCTCGGCTTCCTGAAGCCGCACTCCCTGCCCGGTGACCGCAACCGCTACTTCCGGGTGGAGGAGGATGTCTGGGGCAGCTTCCTCGCCGGAGAGCGCGACTACGCACGGCGGGTGACCTCGACGATCGAGTACGGTCTCGACATCCTGCCGGACGCCGCGTCCGGACCCCGCACGCGCCTGCAGAACGCGAGGCGCTACATGATCTGGCTCATGGGCTACCACCGCAAGATGCTCGCCGACTGGCAGGCGTACCGCGACGCGGACATCGACGAGGACGGCGCTCCGTGACGCCGCTTCTGGAGGTACGCGATCTGTCGGTGGATTTCGTCACCGGCGGCGAGAGGATGAACGCGGTCAGATCGGTCTCCTTCGCGCTCGACCGTCGGGAAGTGCTCGCCCTCGTCGGCGAATCCGGGTCAGGCAAGAGCGTGAGCGCGCTGGCCCTCGTCGGTCTGCTGCCGAGAAACGCGGTCGTGGGCGGGCAGGCGCTGCTCGACGGGGACGACCTGCTCGCGATGTCCCCCGCGCGGCGCGAGGCCGTGCGGGGGACCCGTATCGGCGTGGTCTTCCAAGATCCGGGCAGTGCGCTGGATCCGGTCTTCTCGGTCGGCGCGCAGATCGAGGAGATGCTGATCGTCCACCGGCCGGAGATGACGCGGGCGCAACGGCGCGCGCGGGTCATCGAGCTGCTCGAGATGGTCGAGATCGCCGAGCCCCGCAAACGGGTGTCGAGCTACCCGCATCAGCTGTCGGGCGGCCAGGCGCAGCGGGTCATGATCGCGATCGCCCTGGCGTGCGACCCCGAGATCCTCATCGCCGACGAGCCGACGACAGCGCTCGACGTGACGGTGCAGCGCGAGGTGCTCGACGTGCTGCGGCGGCTGCGCGAGCGTGTCGGGACGGCGATCATCATGATCACCCACGACATGGGTGTCGTCGCCGACATCGCTGACCGCGTGGTCGTGCTCCACGACGGCGTCGTCGAGGAGTCGGCCGAGGTGCACGATCTGTTCGCCGCGCCCGCCGCCGACTACACCCGGCGCCTGCTGGCCGCCGTTCCGCGCCTGGGTGCGCCCGAGCGCCCCGACCCCGCGGGTGATGCCACTGTGCTCGATGTCGATGCGCTGTCTGTCGTGTACGGCCGCGGTCGCCACGCGGTGCACGCCGTCGACGATGTGACGCTGCGCGTTCGGGAGGGCGAGATCGTCGCGCTCGCCGGAGAGTCGGGGTCGGGCAAGTCCACCATCGGGCGCTGCGCTCTCGGACTGACCCCCATCTCCGCCGGCACGGTGCGCATCGCCGGTGTCGATCTCCGCGCCGCGCGCGGTCGACGCGCCGTGGAGGTCAAGCGTCAGGTCGGGGTCGTCTTCCAGAACTCCACGGCCGCCCTCGACCCGCGTCGCACCGTGGGGGAGGCGATCGGCGAACCCCTGCGTGTGCACGCGGGACGACGCGGGGTCGCCCTCGATGCGCGGGTCGCGCAGCTGTTGGATGCCGTGGGCCTGCCGTCCGCGTGGCGCCGCCGTTATCCGCACGAACTGTCGGGCGGTCAGCGGCAGCGCGTCGCGATCGCCCGCGCCATCTCGCTGAGCCCGCGCCTGCTGATCGCCGACGAGCCGACGAGCGCGCTCGACGTCTCCGTGCAGGCGACGGTGCTCGAGCTGCTGCGCGACCTCCAGCGCGATCTCCGGTTCGCCTGCCTGTTCATCAGCCACGATCTCGCCGTCGTCGACGAGCTCTGCGATCGCATCGTCGTTCTCCAGCACGGGCGCGTGGTCGAGGAGGGCCCGCGCACCCGCGTGCTGCGCGCGCCGCAGCATCCGTATACGCGCGCCCTCATCGCGGCGGCGCCGGTGCCCGATCCCGAGGTGCAGGCGCAGCGGCGCAGCGCCTGACGCGGTTCGCACGCTCCGACCGTCGTCCACCGCGGGCGGCGGTCGGTGTCGTTTCGGCATCGATGCTTGACGAATCGGCGAGCTCGGGTCAATAATCACTCCAGACGTTAAATCGATTTATCACGAGGAAGTGGTGACATGGCTCGCGTGCGCATCTCCGACGTGGCGGCAGCAGCCGGGGTGTCGGTCACCACGGTCTCGCTCGTGTTGAACGACGTCGAGTCGCGGATCTCGCAGGAGACGCGAGATCGCGTGCGCGCCGCCGCCGCCGCCATCGGCTACGCGCCGAGCGCCCTTGCGCGCGGCCTCCGCCAGCAGCGCACCAAGACCGTCGGACTCATCTCAGACCAGATCGCCACCACTCCCTTCGCGGGCCGCATGCTCGCCGGTGCGCAGGACGTCGCCCGCGCGCACGACCACCTCGTGTTCCTCGTCGACACGGGATCGGATGCCGTGGTGGAGGACGCCGCCATTCGCGCCCTGACCGCGCAGCAGGTCGACGCGCTGATCTACGCGGCGATGTGGCATCGCATCGTCCCGGCCGACGTGGATCTGCCCGTCGACACCGTGCTGCTGGACTGCCGTCCGGCCGACGGCGTGGGGGGCTTTCCGAGCGTCGTGCCCGACGACCGTGCCGGCGGCGCCGCGGCGACCCGCGAGCTCGTCGAGGCGGGTCACGCCCGCATCGCATACATCGACACCGACGAGGATCCGGGCCGTCCCCTCGCCGCCGATCTACGGCTCGAGGGCTACCGTGAGGTGCTCGCGGCGTCCGGGCTCGTCCTCGACGACGAGCTGCACGTGCACGGGGAGACGTCGCACCGCGGCGGGCGAGATGCGACCGAACGCCTCCTCGACCTCCCCCCGCACCGCCGTCCGACGGCGATCTTCTGCTTCAACGACCGCATGGCCACGGGCGCCTACACCGCGATCCACGCGCGCGGACTGCGCATCCCCCAGGACATCTCGATCATCGGCTACGACGACCAGCAGTTCATCGCCGCCGAACAAGACCCTCCACTGACCACCATCGCCCTGCCCCATTACGAGATGGGCCGCTGGGCGATGGAGGTCGCGCTCGGCATCCGCGAGGGGGGAGAGGATGCCGCACACCAGATGGAGTGTCCCGTCGTCCGACGAGACTCCGTGGGCCCGCCGCCGGCGCATGTCGCCAAACCGAACCGGCGACGGACCTCACAACACACCGAGCGGTCGCCTTCGGTGACCCCCGACCGGTGATCGACGCACGCGTCGATCACGAGACAAGGAAATCACAATGAAGCGCACATCCGTGTCGGTCCTCGCTGCGGCGGGGCTCGTCGGTGTGCTGGCCCTGACCGGCTGCGGCCAGGCCGGCAAAGGTGACAGCACGACCGCGGACGGTCGTACGAAGCTGACGATGTGGACGCACTCGGCCGGAAACCCCGCCGAGCTCGCCGTGTACCAGCAGATCATCTCCGACTTCAACGCCTCGCAGGATAAGTACGAAGTGGTCGAGGAGTCCTTCCCGCAGGGTGCCTACAACGACGCCGTCGTCGCTGCCGCGGCATCCGGCGACCTGCCCTGCCTGCTCGACCTGGACGGGCCGATCATGCCGAACTGGGCGTGGGCGGGCTACCTCCAGCCGCTGGGCATCGACACGAAGATCACCGACTCGTTGCTGCCGACCGCCGTCGGCAAATGGGACGGACAGATCTACTCCGCCGGCTACTGGGATGCCGCGCTGTCGATCTTCGCCCGCAAGTCGGTGCTGGAGAGGAACAACATCCGCGTCCCCACCTTCGACAAGCCGTGGACGAAGGACGAGTTCGGCTCCGTGCTCGCGACCCTGAAGGCCGCCGGCTACGACACTCCGATCGACATCGGCGCCGAGGACAAGGGCGAGTGGTGGCCGTACGCCTACTCGCCGTTCCTGCAGAGCTTCGGCGGCGACCTCATCGACCGCAAGACGATGCTCACCGCCGACGGTGCGCTCAACGGCGCCGCCGCCGTCGCCTGGGGCTCCTGGTTCCAGAAGCTCTTCGCGGACGGCTACGCCAACGCGAACGGCACGGTGGGCAACCAGGAGTTCGTCGACAACAAGGTGGCCCTCAGCTACACGGGCGTCTGGAACGCGCTCGCGTCGGTCGACGCGGTCGGCGATGACCTCGCGATCCTGCCTCCGCCGGACCTCGGCACCGGCCCGAAGATCGGCGGAGGCTCGTGGCAGTGGGCGATCTCGAAGGGATGCAACGACGCCGACGGCGCTCGCGCGTACCTCGAGTTCAGCTTCCAGGACAAGTACATCACCCGGTTCGCCGACCAGCAGATCGTCATTCCCGCGACCGACTCCGCTGCGCAGGCATCGAAGTACTTCAACGACACGGGCGTGCTGCGTCCCTTCGTCGAGCTGTCGCAGAAGTTCGCGGTGCTGCGCCCCGCGACGCCGGCCTATGCCGTGATCTCCACGACGTTCGAGACCGCCGCGAAGGACATCATGAACGGCGCCGACGTCAAGACCTCGCTCGACCAGGCGGTCAGCGAGATCGACGCCAACATCTCGTCCAACGACGGATACGGCTTCACGAAGTGAGCCCGAGCGGGTGGGGCGTCACGTCCCACCCGCTCCGCTCGACGACCTCGAAAGAGTCACCATGACTGTCACCCCTGCCACGGCCGTGGCCGAGAAGCCCCGGCGCGCGCTGAGCCGCTTCCGTTCCATCCGCGGACGCGAGACCTGGGCGGGCCTGGCGATGATCGCGCCGGCCGGCATCCTCCTCGTGCTGTTCCTCGTCATCCCCGTGCTGCTCGCCTTCGGGCTCTCGTTCACGAACGCGCGCCTCATCTCGCCGAACCCGCCGCGCTTCGTCGGCCTCGACAACTTCGCCCGCGCGTTCGGCGCCGACCCGATGTTCCTCCAGTCGGCCTGGAACACCTTCCTGTTCGCGCTCGTCATCGTGCCGGTGCAGGCCGGCCTCGGCCTGCTGCTGGCCGTGCTCGTCAACCGGCGGATGCGGGGAGTCACGGCGTTCCGCGTGATCTTCTTCATCCCCGTCGTGACCTCGATCGTGGTCGTCTCGATCCTCTGGAAGTTCATGTACCAGAAGGACGGGCTGATCAACTCGTTCATCGACACGCTCACCTTCGGCGCGTGGCAGAGCGTCGACTGGCTCAACAACCCGACGACGGCGCTGCCGGCGATCATCGTGCTGTCGATCTGGCAGGCGGTCGGCTTCCACATGATCATCTGGCTGTCCGGCCTGCAGACCATCCCGGAGGAGCTCTACGAGGCCGCGAAGATGGACGGCGCGAGCCCCTGGCGCCAGTTCACGAACGTCACGTGGCCGGGCCTGCGCCCGACCATGGTGTTCGTGCTCGTCACGATCACGATCGCCGCGCTCGGGCTGTTCGTGCAGGTGGACGTCATGACGCAGGGCGGACCGACCGGCTCGACCTCCACGATCGTCTACCACGCCGTGCGCAAGGGCTACCAGCAGCAGGAGATCGGCTACGCCGCGGCGATCTCGCTGATCTTCTTCGTCGCGGTACTGATCATCGCGCTCATCCAGCGCCGACTCACGCGAGACAAGGACTGAGTCATGACCGCCACCGTCACCCCGGCGCCCGCCGTCGCCCGCAAGGACGCCAGCGAGAGCCGCCGTCGCCGCATCGGTCGGATCCTCACGTACATCGTGATGAGCGCCTTCGGCATCCTGTTCCTGTTCCCGCTCGTGTTCATGTTCGTCTCGAGCCTCAAGCCCGACGCCCAGATCCTCCGCGACGTGAACTCGCCCGCGGCGTTCCTGCCCGTCGGCGACATCAGCCTCGACAACTACTTCGGCGTCTTCGACCGCGTTCCCGTCGCCCAGTTCATGTTCAACTCGGTGCTCGTCACGGTGCTCACCGTCGGGCTCGGGCTCATCGTCAACTCGATGGCCGGCTTCGCCCTGTCGCGCCTGCGGTGGAAGGGACGCCTCGTCGTGATGGCGCTGATCATCGCGACCCTCATCGTCCCGTTCGAGACGATCGCCGTGCCGATGGTCTACTGGGTCTCCCAGCTGCCCACCCTCGTGATGGAGGGCGGCGTGCTCAAGTACGACTTCGGGTGGCTGAACACCTACCAGGTGCAGATCGTGCCGTTCATCGCCAACGCGTTCTCGATCTTCCTGTTCGCCCAGTACTTCTCGACCATCCCGGCCTCGCTCGACGAGGCGGCGCGCATCGACGGGGCCAGCTGGTTCACGATCTACCGCCGGATCATCGTGCCGCTGTCGGGGCCGGCCTTCGCGACGGTCGCGATCCTCACGTTCCTCCCCGCCTGGAACCAGTACCTCTGGCCGCTCATGGTGGTGCAGAAGGAGGGGCTGCGGCCCGTGATGGTGGGGATGCAGTACTTCTTCCAACTGAACACGGCGTGGGGAGAGGTCATGGCGTACACCTCGCTGATCACCCTCCCCGTCCTCATCGTGTTCCTCGTCTTCCAGCGCGCGTTCGTCAGCAGCATCGCGGCCAGCGGAGTGAAGGGCTAAGCGCACATGTTCGACCTCTCCTCATCCTGGGTCTGGGACTACTGGTTCGCCGACGACGGCGAGACCTACCACCTCTTCTTCCTCTACGCCTCGCGCGCCCTGCACGACCCGGATGCGCGTCACTACCGGGCGTCCGTCGGTCATGCCGTCTCGGACGATCTCGTCAGCTGGACACCGGTCGCGGATGCCATCGTCCGGGGCGAGGCGGGCAGCTTCGACGATCTCGCGACCTGGACCGGCTCGACCGTCCGCGGCGACGACGGGCTCTGGTACCTCTTCTACACGGGCTCGTCACTGACCGCCGACGGCAAGAACGTGCAGCGGATCGGCTGCGCGACCTCGCCCGACCTCCTGGTGTGGACGAAGGGGCCGGATCCGCTGCTCTCGGCATCCGGCCCGTGGTACGAGACGCTCGCCGACGGCGGCTGGCACGACGAGGCCTTCCGCGACCCGTGGGTGTTCCCCGACCCCGACGGCGACGGCTGGCACATGCTCGTGACCGCCCGCGCGCCCGAGGGACCGGCCTTCGGCCGCGGCGTGATCGGCCACGGCTGGTCGCCCGACCTGAAGACGTGGCAGCTGCGGCCGCCGCTGTCGGTGCCCAGCGAGCGGGGCTTCGGGCAGCTCGAGGTCATGCAGGTCGAGGTCGTCGACGGGCGACCCGTGCTGCTGTTCTCCTGCCTCGCGGAGCACGCGATGCCCGCCCGCGCCGTCGAGCGCGGCGGGACGTGGGCGGTTCCCGCGGCGAGCGTGCTCGGGCCGTTCGAGGTCGACGAGGCCTACCCCGTCACCGACGAGAGCCTCTACGTCGGGCGGCTGCTCCGGCGGCGCGACGACGGTCAGTGGCTGCTGTTCGCGTTCCACAACCTCGACGAGCACGGCGCGTTCGTGGGCGGCGTCACCGATCCCATGCCCGTCGGCTGGGTCGACGGGCGGCTCAGCGTGCTCGCACGTGCCGGGGTCGCGGCTGCTCCTCCCGACGCGCATCCAGGCGGCCTCGGTACCCTGGAGTCATGACCGAGTCCAGCCCCGTGCGCACCACCCGTCCCCGACAGGTGCGTCCCCGCGCCGAAGGCTGGACGCAGCGGGTGGATGCCGAGGGCAAGCCCCTGCTGCAGTTCACCGCGCCGAAGCGAGGGATGCCGCCCGTGCACCTGGCCGACCTCACGCCCGAACAGCGCGTCGAGAAGGTGAAGGAGCTCGGGCTTCCGGGGTTCCGGGCGAAGCAGGTCGAGAAGCATTACTTCCAGCACTACACGTCCGACGCGGCGGCGATGACCGACCTCCCGGCATCCGGGCGCGAGGAGTTGGTGGCGGGCCTGTTGCCGCGTCTGCTGACGGAGGTACGGCGGCTCGAGACCGATCGCGGCGACACGATCAAGTTCCTCTGGAGGCTGCACGACGGCGCGCTCGTCGAATCGGTGCTCATGCGCTACCCGGGTCGCATCACGCTCTGCGTGTCGAGCCAGGCCGGTTGCGGCATGAACTGCCCGTTCTGCGCCACCGGCCAGGCGGGTCTCACCCGCAACATGTCCGCGGCGGAGATCGTCGAGCAGGTCGTGCGGGCCAACGCCGCGATCCGTGCGGGCGAGCTGGGGCCCGCGGAGCACGCCGACGAGCGCGTCACGAACATCGTCTTCATGGGGATGGGAGAGCCCCTCGCCAACTACAACCGGGTGATGCAGGCCGTCCGCACGATGGTCGACAAGGATCACGGGCTCGGCATGAGCGCGCGCGGCGTGACGGTGTCGACGGTGGGCCTCGTGCCGGCGATCAACAAGCTCGCCGCCGAGGACATCCCGGTGACCTTCGCGCTGTCGCTGCACGCGCCGGACGACCACCTGCGCGACGAGATGATCCCGATCAACTCGCGCTGGAAGGTCGACGAGGCGCTCGATGCCGCCCGCGGCTACTTCGAGAAGACCGGTCGCCGGGTCTCGATCGAGTACGCCCTGATCAAGGACATGAACGACCACGCGTGGCGCGCCGACCTCCTCGCCACCAAGCTCAACGAGCGCGGTCGCGGCTGGGTGCACGTGAACCCGATCCCGCTCAACCCGACGCCCGGGTCGGTGTGGACCGCGTCCGACAAGGACGTGCAGCGCGAGTTCGTGCGCCGCCTCAACGAGGCCGGCATCCCCACCACCCTCCGCGACACCCGCGGCAAGGAGATCGACGGCGCCTGCGGGCAGCTCGTCGCCACCGAAGAGGACCGCGCCGTCGCGGCATCCGCCGCCGGCTGACCCGAGGCGGATGCCGGCGCCCGCGCGCCCGCCTGCTTACCCACCCACCCACCTACCCACCCACCTACCCACCTACCCACCTACCTACCTACCTACCTACCCACCCGAACTGCAAGGCCGCTTGCCGGACGCGCCGGGGTGGGGCGGCCCGCGGCGGCGTGTCGCCTGGCATCCCTTGCAGTGCGGTTGGGGCGGGGCGCGGCATCCGGTCGAGCCCGCCCGGACCGGTCCCGGGCGGCGGTAGCGTGGGGGAATGGTCAACTATCGCTACCTCGGCAACAGCGGCTTCAAGGTCTCGGAGATCACCTACGGCAACTGGGTCACTCACGCCTCCCAGGTCGAGAACGACGCCGCCATCGCCACCGTGCACAAGGCGCTCGATCTCGGCATCACCTCCTTCGACACGGCGGACGCCTACGCCAACACCGCCGCCGAGGTCGTGCTGGCCGATGCCCTGAAGGGCCTCGAGCGCACCGACTACGAGGTCTTCACGAAGGTGTACTGGCCGATCGGCAAGAAGGGCCCGAACGATCAGGGACTCTCGCGTAAGCACCTCTTCGACGGCATCCACGGGTCGCTGCGCCGCCTGAACGTCGACTACGTCGACCTGTACCAGGCGCACCGCTTCGACTACGAGACCCCGCTGGAGGAGACGATGCAGGCCTTCGCCGACATCGTCCGCCAGGGCAAGGCGCTCTACATCGGCGTGAGCGAGTGGACGGCCGAGCAGCTGCGCGAGGGCGCGGCGCTCGCGAAGGAGCTGAACTTCCAGCTCGTGAGCAACCAGCCGCAGTACTCCGCGCTCTGGCGCGTCATCGAGGGCAAGGTCGTGCCGACCTCCGAGGAGCTCGGCATCTCGCAGATCGTCTGGTCGCCGATGGCGCAGGGCGTGCTCAGCGGCAAGTACCTGCCCGGCCAGCCCGCGCCCGACGGCTCGCGTGCGACCGACGAGAAGAGCGGGGCGAACTTCATCAAGCGCTTCCTCAACGACGACACGCTCACCGCGGTGCAGAAGCTGAAGCCGATCGCCGCGCAGGCGGGGCTCACGATGCCGCAGCTGGCGATCGCGTGGGTGCTGCAGAACCCGAACGTGTCGGCGGCCCTGGTCGGTGCGTCGCGTCCGGAGCAGCTCGAGGACTCGGTCAAGGCCTCCGGTGTCGTCCTCGACGCCGAGGTGATGTCGGCGATCGACGAGGCCCTCGCGCCCGCCGCGGTCACCGACGCGGAGGAGACCTACACGGTCTCGCCCGCCTCGCGCCCGCTCTGATGGTGACGACGAGCGCCGGCATCCTGCTGTATCGGAGCAATCCGGACGGTACGGTGTCGGCGCTGGTCGCACATATGGGCGGTCCGCTCTGGGCGCGCAAGGACGAGGGCGCGTGGTCGATCCCCAAGGGCGAGTTCAACCCGTCGCAGGAGTCGGCGTGGGATGCCGCGGCGCGCGAGTTCCGCGAGGAGCTCGGTGTCGCGCCGCCGGATGTCGCCTATGCCGAGCTCGGGACGTTCGCGTACGCGTCGGGCAAGCGGGTGACGGTTTTCTGCGGCGACGGCGGGGGATTCGCGGCATCCGATGCCGACCGCGCCGCGCTCGTGTTCGGCGAGTTCGAGATGGAGTGGCCGCCGCGGTCGGGCCGTCGCCAGCGGTTCCCCGAGGTGGACCGGGTGGCGTGGATGCCGCTCGCCGAGGCGAGGCCGCGCCTGGTCGCCGGTCAGCGGCCGGCGCTCGACGCCCTCGAGGGGCTTCTCGGCTGACCGGTGTTCATAACTCCGGAGTTTCGCGGTGCCGCAAACGTGTCGGGACGGTGAGGTCACCCCGGAGCCCCGCATTTCCGGAGTTGTGAACCGCGGCGGTGCGGAACGCGAGCGGCCAGGTGTGCCGGTGGGGCGACCTCTTGCGCCCGCGCCACAGGCAGCGAAGACTGTGTGCGGCGGAAGGAGCCCTCATGGCCCACGGAGACATCACCCACTTCGAGATCCCGGTCGCGGACCTCGCGAAGGCCGCGGCTTTCTATTCCGACCTGTTCGGGTGGCAGATCGAGGAGCCCCCCGGCTTCGAGGGGTACCCGATGTGGGCGGCGCCCAGCGGACTGAGCGGGGGAGCGCTGGCTCCGCGCGAGGAGGGCTTCACGCAGCCGCGTTCATACGTCGAGGTGGACTCGATCGACGAGACGATCGCCCGGGCCGAGGCGGCCGGTGCGACGGTCGCGATGGGGAAGGAGCCGGTGACGTCGACGAGCTGGTGGGCCGTCATCGTGGACCACGACGGCAATCACATCGGTCTCTTCGAGGGCACGATAGAGGAGTAGGAGCGCGGGTCAGCGCTTCTTCGTCGGCGCGGATGAGACGTCCAGTCGCGGGTGGACGCCGCCCAGCGACGACCAGGCGCTCGCCGTGCCCTTCGCCGCGTGCTCGGCGCCGCGGACGGCGCGCTCGTCGGCCCACTCATTGAGCACGTGCCCGCGATGCCCGCGGACGTGCTCGAGCACGACGTCCGGCAGGCCTGCTGCGCGCCGGGCGTCGCGCACCTCGATCAGCTGCTCGAGGAGGTCGCGGTTCTTCGTCGGCGCGCCGGTCGAGGTCTTCCAGCCGCGGCGACGGTGCCCGTCCATCCACGAGGAGTAGGTGTCGATCGCGTACTTCGAGTCGGCCTGCACCACGAGGTGCGCGACGTCCGCGTGGTCCTCGATGGCCTTCAGCAGACCCATGAGCTCGCCGATGTTGTTGGTCCCCTGCGGGATCGCGCCGGCCGCCCAGTGGCCGTCCTCCCCGACCCACGCCCAGCCGGTCGGGCCCGGGTTGCCCTTGCAGGCGCCGTCGGTGGCCACGGTGTAGATGTCGGTCGGGGTCTCGGCGGTGGAGGGCGCGGAAGTCACCGTTCGACGGTACTCGATGGGGCCGACGGCGGAGTCTTTTCCGCAGGATCGCGGCGTACGAACTCCGCAGAAATCGATGAACTCCGCATCCACCTGGGCGATCGGGTGCGGAGTACGTGACATCCTGCGGAATTCGTCAGGCCTGGCGGCGCGCCACCGCGACGAGAATGGCACCATGATCACTTCGCGCCTGGTTCTCACCCTCGTCGGCGGTCCCACGGCGATCATCGAGTACGGCGGCATCCGCCTGCTGACCGATCCGACGTTCGACGAGCCGGGCGATTATCCTTCCGGCGCCGTCACGCTCCACAAGCTCACGCGCCCGGCCCTGACGCCCGACGAGGTCGGCGAGATCGACGTCGTGCTCCTGTCGCACGATCAGCATCCCGACAACCTGGATGCCGCGGGACGCGCCTTCCTGCCGCGCGCCGGTGCCGTGCTCTCCACGCCCGCCGCGTCGGCCCGCATCCCCGGCGTCCACGGCCTCGAACCGTGGCAGACCCGCACCGTCGGTGACGTCGAGGTCACTGCCGTCCCCGCGCTCCACGGTCCCGACGGCGCCGAGGAGCTCTCCGGACCGGTCACCGGATTCGTCCTGCGCGCCCCCGACCGGCCCGTCGTCTACGTGGCCGGCGACAACGCGTCGCCCGCGCTCGTCGCCGACATCGTCGACCGCGTCGGACCGATCGACATCGCCGTCCTGTTCACCGGCGCGGCCAACGTCGGCCGTTTCGGCGACAGCGACCTCACCCTGAACGCCCGCACCGCGGTCGAGGCGGCGCGGGCGCTCGGTGAGGCGATCATCGTGCCGGTGCACGCCGAGGGCTGGCACCACTTCACCGAGACGCGCGAGCGCCTCGAGCGGGAGTTCGCCTACGCCGGGCTCGCCGACAGGCTGCTCGTGCCGGTGGCGGGCGTGCCACTGGCGCTCTGAGTCTGAGCCCGCCCCTGACCCGCCGCGGTCTTCGACAACCGCAGCCACGTCTCCACGACCGTGTCGGGGTTGAGCGACACCGATTCGATGCCCTCGGCGACGAGCCATTCCGCCAGATCGGGGTGGTCCGACGGGCCCTGGCCGCAGATGCCGACGTACTTGCCCGCCGCGCGGCAGGCGGCGATCGCCATCGACAGCAGGCGCAGCACGGCGGGATCGCGCTCGTCGAACGTCGACGCCACCAGCCCCGAGTCGCGGTCGAGACCGAGGGTGAGCTGGGTCATGTCGTTGGAGCCGATCGAGAACCCGTCGAAGAACTCCAGGAACTGATCCGCCAGCAGCGCGTTCGACGGCAGCTCGCACATCATGATGACCTTGAGGTCGTTCTCGCCGCGGCGCAGTCCGTTCTCGGCGAGCAGCTCGACGACCGCATGGCCCTCGCCGACCGTGCGCACGAAGGGCACCATCACCTGCACGTTCGTGAAGCCCATCTCGTCGCGCACGAACCGCAGCGCCTCGCACTCCATGTCGAAGCAGGGGCGGAAGTCCGGCGAGATGTACCGCGACGCGCCGCGGTAGCCGAGCATCGGGTTCTCCTCGTGCGGCTCGTACAGCTCCCCGCCGACGAGGTTGGCGTACTCGTTCGACTTGAAGTCGCTGAGCCGCACGATCACCGGCTCCGGCCAGAAGGCGGCGGCGATCATCGACACGCCCTCCGCGACCCGGCGCACGAAGTAGTCGCGCGGCGCGTCGTAGGCCGCCGTCGCGTCCGCGATGCGGTCGCGCATCTCGCCGTCGAGCGTGTCGAACTCGAGCAGCGCGCGGGGGTGGATGCCGATCTGCCGGTTGATGATGAACTCGAGCCGCGCCAGCCCCACCCCGCGATGCGGCAGCCGCGAGAAGGAGAACGCCTGGTCGGGTGTGCCCACGTTCATCATGATCTTCACCGGCGCCTCGGGCATCGAGTCCAGTCGCGTGACCTCCTCCTCGAAGGGCAGGATGCCGCGGTAGACGAACCCGGTGTCGCCCTCCGCGCACGAGACGGTCACCTCGTCGCCGTCGGACACGATGGCCGTGGCATCCCCCGTGCCGACGACGGCGGGGATGCCGAGCTCGCGCGCGATGATCGCGGCGTGACAGGTGCGACCCCCGCGGTTCGTGACGATCGCGCTCGCGCGCTTCATGATCGGCTCCCAGTCGGGGTCGGTCATGTCGGCGACGAGCACCTCGCCCGGCTGGAAGTCGGCCATCTGGTCGAGACTGCGCAGCACGCGAGCGGGGCCGGCGCCGATGCGCTGGCCGATCGCGCGGCCCGCCGTGGCCACCTCGCCGCGCGCGCCCAGGACGAAGCGGCGGATGACGCCGGCCTCGACGCGGGAGACGACCGTCTCGGGCCGGGCCTGCAGGATGTAGAGCCGCCCGTCGATGCCGTCCTTGCCCCACTCGATGTCCATCGGCCGGCCGTAGTGCTCCTCGATCACGAGCGCCTGCCGGGCGAGCTCGACGAGGTCGGCGTCGTCGATCGAGAACAGGCGCCGATCGGATGCCGGGACGTCCTCGAACCGCGTCGACGCCCCCGCTTCCCGGGCATCCGTGTACCGCATCGCGATCGCCTTCTCGCCGACCGAGCGCTTCAGCACCGCGGGGCGCCCCGCGCGGAGGGCCACCTTCGAGACGTAGAACTCGTCCGGGTTCACCGCCCCTTGCACGACCGCCTCGCCGAGTCCGTACGAGCTGGTGATGAACACGGCATCCTCGAAGCCCGACTCGGTGTCGACCGTGAACATGACCCCCGCCGCGCCGACGTCGGAGCGCACCATCTTCTGGATGCCGGCCGAGAGTGCGACCTCGTCGTGGTCGAAGCCGTGGTGGGCGCGGTAGGCGATCGCCCGGTCGTTGTACAGCGAGGCGAACACCGAGCGGATCGCCGCCAGCACGTTCTCGACGCCGGCGACGTTCAGGAACGTCTCCTGCTGACCGGCGAACGACGCGTCCGGCAGGTCCTCGGCGGTCGCGGAGGAGCGCACCGCGAAGGATGCCTCGAGGTTCTCGCCCGCCAGCCGCGCGTACGCCGTGCGGATCTCCGTCTCCAGCTCGGACGGGAACGGCTGCTCCTCGATCCACGCGCGGATCTGCGCGCCGGCGTGGGTGAGGGCGGCGACGTCCTCGACGTCGACGTCCGCGATGGCCGCCGCGATCCGCTCGCGGAGGCCTCCCTCGGACAGGAAGGCGCGATACGCGTCCGCGGTCGTCGCGAAGCCCCCGGGCACGCTCACCCCGAGGGCCGCGAGGTGTGACACCATCTCGCCCAGCGACGCGTTCTTGCCGCCCACGGCGGGGAGGTCTGCCATGCCGAGCTGATCGAACCAGAGGATGCTGCTCATGTGTCGGGCCTTTCGGTCAGGATGCGCGGATGTGCGCGGGGGAGGAGTGCGGGATGCGCGGGCCGTGCCGGTCAGGTGCGGAGTTTGAGGGACTGCATGATGACCGCGGACATCTCCTCGACGCTCTTGGTCGACGAGTTGACGAACGGGATGTGGGTGCGGCGGTAGAGGTCTTCGGCGCGGCGCAGCTCGAGGGTGCACTGCGCGAGACTCGCGTACGTCGAGTCGGGGCGGCGCTCGTGGCGCACCTGGCTGAGGCGCAGCGGCGTCGTGGTGAGCCCGAAGCAGCGGCCCGCGTAGGCGGCGATGGCGCGTGGCAGCCCCTCGGTGGGGAAGTCGTCGTCGGTGAGGGGGTAGTTCGCCACCAGCAGCCCGTACTGCAGGGCGAGGTACATCGTGGTCGGCGTCTTACCGCAGCGCGACGGCGCGACGATGAGGACGTCCGCCTGGTCGAGCGCGCGCATGCTCTGGCCGTCGTCGTGCTCGATCGCGTACTCGACCGCGCGCATGCGGGCGAAGTACTGCTCGGTGTCCCCGACGGTGTGGAACGAGCCCAGCTGCTCCGACGCCGTGGTGCCCAGCGCGGTCTCGAGCTCGGTGAGGTGTCCGCTCAGCAGATCGATGTGGGTCGCCCGCGCCCCGCCCAGCACGCGGGACACCGCGGGCGAACGCACGGTGTGGAAGACGATCGGCTCCTGGCCGGCGTCCGCGGCGCGGTCGATCTCACGGGCGACCGCTGCCGCGCCCTCGGCGGAGTCGACGAACGGCCCGGTGTGGTGGCGGAACGCGATCCCGGGGAAGTTGACGAGCAGCGCGCGCCCCAGCGTCTCGGCGGTGATGCCGGTCGAGTCGGAGACGAAGTAGGCGGCGCGGGGCGTCGTCGGTGTCACGCTCGCGCTCCTCGTCGTCTCGGGGGTCGTGCCGCCGTGCGGCGTATGACCTGGATCCGAGGCTACGAAAGATGCGGCATCCCTCGCGCTCTTCGCTCGCGAAAGAACTCGTATTCTTGCTGGGGCGTCAGGAAATGGCGCGGCCTCAGACGCCGCGCAGGCCGTCGGTGCGTTCGAAGATGAGGCTCGTGTTGGTGGCCGCGACGATCGAGTGCGTCGACAGGTGGTCGGTGACGAACGCGCGCAGATCGGCGCTGTCGCGCCCGCGGAAGTGGATGACGAAGTCCTCGGCACCGGCGACGTAGAAGTACTGCGCCACGTCGGGGTGGGTGCGCAGCTCGTCCGCGAAGAGCGTCAGCTGCGCCCGCGCTCCGGGACGGATGCGCACGGAGATGAGCGCCTCGGTACGGTAGCCGAGCGCGGCATGGTCGACCTCGACGGTGAAGCGACGGATGACGCCGCGCGACACGAGGCGTGCGATCCGCGCGTGCACGGTGGATGCCGCCAGCTCCAACGCCGCCGCGAGGCGGCTCAGCGGCTGTCGCGCGTCCGCTCTCAACTCGTCGATGAGTCGGAGGTCGGCGGCATCCATCGAATCGTTCGCGCCGTTCAGGGCCATGTGCCGATCCTAATTCGGCCTCTTCTCTGAATATCACCGAATCTTCGGCAGAGCTTGTCGGCATCGGGTGGCGCTGACATCGTGGTCGCGCTGCACCGCTTCGCCTCACCCCGCCCGTGGACCAGTTCGAAGGAGTCCCGCCATGATCATCGGTGTCCCCGCAGAGATCAAAGACAGCGAGCGCCGCGTCGGCATGACGCCCACCGGGGTCGACGAACTGGCTACGCGCGGCCACCGCGTGCTCATCCAGCGCGGTGCCGGCGCGGGGTCGGGCTTTCCGGACGACGACTACCGTGCAGCCGGGGCCGAGATCGTCGACGACGCCGCCGCGGTGTGGGACGGCGCCGACCTCCTCGTCAAGGTGAAGGAGCCCATCGCCTCCGAGTACGGCTTCCTCCGCGATGACCTGACGCTCTTCGCCTACCTGCACCTGGCGGCCGCCCCCGCGCTGACTCAGGCCCTTCTGGATGCCGGGACCACCGCGATCGCCTACGAGACCGTGCAGCTGCCCGACCGCTCGCTGCCGCTGCTCGCGCCGATGAGCGAGATCGCGGGACGTCTGTCGGTGCAGGTGGGGGCGCAGCAGCTGCTCGGGCCGGCGGGCGGGCGCGGCATCCTGCTCGGCGGCGTGCCCGGCACGCCGCGTGGTCGGGTCGTCGTGATCGGCGGCGGCGTCGCGGGCACCCACGCGGCGCAGATGGCCGTGGGGCTCGGTGCCCACG
Source organism: uncultured Microbacterium sp. (assembly GCA_947647645.1). GTDB lineage: Bacteria > Actinomycetota > Actinomycetes > Actinomycetales > Microbacteriaceae > Microbacterium. The sequence goes on along the minus strand of CANSLE010000010.1, from coordinate 575 downwards.
TCACGGTCGTCGATCTGTCGATCCCGCAACTGCGGCGTCTGGACGAGCGTTTCGACGGTCGCGTGGACACGCGCGTGTCGACCCGGTCGACCATCACCGATCTCGTGGCCGACGCGGATCTGGTCATCGGCTCGGTGCTGGTGCCGGGGGCCGCCGCCCCGAAGCTCGTCACCCTCGACATGGTCGAGCGGATGCGTCCCGGGTCGGTGCTCGTCGACATCGCCGTCGATCAGGGCGGCTGCTTCGAGGGGACGCACGCGACGACGCACACCGAGCCCACCTATCGGGTGCACGACGCGATCTACTACGCCGTCGCCAACATGCCCGGGGCGGTGCCGCTGACCTCCACGCTCGCGCTGACCAACGCCACCCTGCGCTACACGCTCGCTCTCGCCGATCTCGGCATCGACGCCGCCCTCGCGTCCGACGCCTCGCTGCGCACGGGCCTGTCGATCCGCGGCGGCGAGGTCGTGGACACTCGCATCCTGGAGGCGTAGCCACGCCCGGGCGGGCCTACCGACGTCGCCTTGCCGGGTACTGATTTCGGATCGCGGGGCCACTCAAAGCGGCGTCCG
>CANSLE010000009.1 GCA_947647645.1 uncultured Microbacterium sp. | reverse complement strand
CGAAGAGACCTCGGCCGCGCTGCGTACCGCCTCGCTCGCCTCCGACGGCGTCCGCCAGGGGGCTGGACTGGCGGCGGCATCCGCGTACGCCAGCATCGCGACGAGGGGATCGGCGGCCGGAGCGCCCCTCCTCGTGGCCGTGGATCGGGCGAGCGGCCGTTCGGCGTCGGGATTGCGGGCTGCCATCACCACGGCATCCGCCCTCGCGGGACGCACCCCTCTCGACCTGACCGCACTCGCGGCGGCACCGGCCTCGAGCGTCACGGTCAGCGGTGGCACCGCGCCCGATCCCGGCCGGATCGATGCCCTGCGGGGGCTGCAGGACGGCGAGGCGCGGCTCTCCGCGTTCGCCACGGTCCTGGCCGATCCGACCCTCCTCTCGGCACCGGAGCGCGCTGAGATCCTCCAGCTGCTGGCCAACGTCTGGCTCGGGGCCCCCGATCAGCTCGCGACGGCCCTGTCCGATCACCGCGATGCGACGACGAAGACGCTGGGCGCCGTGGCCATCGTGCCCCCGAGCGACATCACCCTGCTCGCGTCGTCGGCCCCGCTCACGTTCTCGGTGCGCAACGACCTGCCGTGGCCGGTCACGCTGACGCTGAGCGCCAGCCCCAACGACCCGCGCCTCATCGTGCAGAAGACCGCCGAGGTATCGGCCGGAGCCGCGCAGAGCACCCGCGTGCAGGTGCCCGTGCAGGCGCGCGTGGGAAGCGGCGAGTCGACCCTCGATCTTCAGCTGCGGAGCGGAGCGGGTGTCGCCATCGGTCCCGAGGTGCGTGTCGCGATCGCGGTCCGTGCCGAATGGGAGTCGGTCGGCATCGTCGCGATGTCGGTGCTGATCGCCGCGATGCTCATTCTGGGCGTCGTCCGCACGGTGCGAAAGCTCCGACGGCGGCGGGCGGCACAGGAACAGGACGAAGAGAAAGAGGATGCCGTTGGCTAGTCTCGGTCGCGCGAGCGCCATCATCGGGGCGGGCACGCTCTTCTCGCGCGTCACCGGTCTGGTGCGCTCGGTGGTCCTCGTCGCCGTCATCGGTTCGTTCGGCAGCAAGGCCGCCGACGCCTTCAGCGTCGCCGCCATGCTGCCGACGAACGTGTACGAGCTGCTCGCCGCGGGTGTCATCACCGGCATCCTCGTGCCGCAGATCGTCAAGGCCGCCGCGCACAGCGACGGCGGCTCCCGCTACGTGTCGAAACTGCTGACGCTCGGCGCTGTCGTCCTCGTCGGTGCCACGGCGCTGATGATGGCGTTGGCCCCCGCCTTGATCTGGCTGTACGCGGCGTCCTGGGCACCGGAGCAGAAGGCCCTCGCTCTGTCGTTCGCGTACTGGGTGCTGCCGCAGCTGCTGTTCTACGGCCTGTTCGCGCTGCTGGGCGAGGTGCTCAACGCCCGCAAGGTGTTCGGCCCGTACAGCTGGGCGCCCACCGTCAACAACCTGGTCTCGATCGCGGGTTTCGGAGTGTTCCTGCTCGTCTTCGGCGGCCCGTTCACCGAGCTCGGCGACTGGAATGCCGGGATGATCGCGCTCCTCGGCGGCACGGCGACCCTCGGCATCGCGATGCAGACGATCGTGCTGCTGTTCTTCTGGAAGCGCACACGCCTGCACATCCGGCCCGACTTCGGCTGGCGCGGCATCGGCCTGCGTCACGTCGGGGCGCTGGCGTGGTGGACGTTCCTGGCCGTCGTGGTCGGCCAGCTCGCCGGCATCGTGCAATCCCTGGTCGTGACCCAGGCCTCCGGCACGGCCAGTGTCACGGTGATGGTCTACGCCTGGCTCATCTTCATGCTGCCCCACTCCATCGTGGCGATGTCGATCTCGACGACGTACTTCACCCGCCTCGCCGAGGAGATCTCGGCGGGACGCCTCGACCGCGTCGCGCCGAACCTGGATGAGTCGATCCGGGCGATCGCGGTGTTCGGGTTCGGGTTCACGGCGGCGATCGCCGCGGCATCCGTACCCCTCTCCCGTGTCTTCACGACGAGCACCGACGGTGCCGTCGCGATGGCCTGGGTGCTGTGCGGGTACCTCCTCGCCCTCGTGCCCTTCGGCGTGCTGGTGATCATCCGTCGTGCGTTCTTCGCCTTCCAGGACACGCGCACGCCGTTCGTCTTCTCGCTCGTCCAGGCGGCTCTCGCCGCCCTCGGGGCCGTCGTCGCCATCGCCGCGGTCGGACTGGGGATGCTGCCGCTCGGCTTCCTGGCTGCCGCCGTCGCCCTCGCGCAGTCGTTGTCGACCTACGTCCAGCTGCCCGTCGCCCTGCGTCTGCTCCGTCGGCACACCGACACCACCCCGCTGCGCGCCACCTGGCGCGCGTTGGCGCGGTTCACAGTGGCGGCCGTGCCGGCCTTCGCCGCCGGCTGGCTCGTCTTCCTCCTCATCGGCGGGGTGAACGGCTGGGCAGCGTCGGACCGGTTCCTCGGGGCTGTCGGCGGTGCGCTCGTGGGCGGCGTGGCGATCGTGGTGTACGTAGCCGGCCTCGCGCTGCTGCGCGCGCCGGAGCTCGCCATCGCCGGACGGATGCTGCAGCGGATCCTGGGCCGCTGAGCCACCGCGCGGCCCGCTGCTCCGTCCCGGCGGAATGCGCCGCCGTTAGCATGGGTTGCACGCACTGGAGCCCGACAGGGGCTCGTGCGGAAGGGAAGAGCACGTGCGACAGGTCATCATCATCGGTTCCGGCCCGGCCGGATTCACCGCAGCCATCTACGCGGCGCGGGCGAACCTCTCGCCGCTGCTCATCGCGAGCTCGGTCGAGGCCGGCGGCGAGCTCATGAACACGACCGAGGTGGAGAACTTCCCCGGCTTCCCCGAGGGCATCATGGGTCCCGACCTCATGGCGAAGATGCAGGAGCAGGCCGAGAAATTCGGCACCGAAGTGCTCTACGACGACGTGGTGAAGCTCGAGCTGACCGGCGACGTGAAGAAGGTCGTGCTGGGCAGCGGCGCAGAGCACGAGGCGGAGAGCATCGTCTTCGCAACCGGATCGGCGCCGCGCAAGATGGGCATCGAGGGCGAGTCCCGCCTGTCCGGCCACGGCGTCTCCTACTGCGCGACGTGCGACGGCTTCTTCTTCCGCGAGCAGCAGATCGCCGTCGTCGGCGGCGGCGACTCCGCGATGGAGGAGGCGACGTTCCTCACCAAGTTCGCGTCGAAGGTGTACATCATCCACCGCCGCGACCAGCTGCGCGCGTCCAAGATCATGCAGGAGCGCGCTTTCGCGAACGAGAAGATCGAGTTCGTGTGGAACAGCGAGGTCGTCGATGTGCTGGGCGGTGACGCGGTCACGGGGCTGCTGCTGCGCGACACGGTCGACGGTTCGACCCGGGAACTGCCCGTGACCGGGGTTTTCGTCGCCATCGGCAATGACCCGCGCACGCACCTCGTGCACGACTCCCTGAAGCTCACCGAACACGGCACGGTCTGGGTCGACGGTCGTTCATCGCGCACGTCGGTTCCCGGCGTCTTCGCCGCCGGCGACGTCGTCGACCCGATCTACCGGCAGGCTGTCACGGCCGCCGGCAGCGGGACCGCCGCCGCTCTCGACGTGGAGCACTACCTCGCCGCGCGCGGTGACGCAGGTGCGCCGGAGGTGGATGCCGCCGAGATCGACGGACTCGACGACGCGGCCTGACCGTCGCGTGGGCCGGGGAATATCTTCGGCATCCGTCGCGTTTGACACCCCAGAGTCGCACGATGGCGGCTCGCAACGAAGGAGACAGACATGACCGCCAAGGCCACGAGCGAGAGCACCTGGCAGCAGGACGTCATCGACGCCGAAGGACCCGTGCTGGTCGACTTCTGGGCGGCGTGGTGCGGTCCGTGCCGCATGGTCGGGCCCATCTTGGACGAGATCCAGTCGGAGAACAGCGAGAAGATCACGGTGCTGAAGCTCAACGTCGACGAGAACCCCAACCTCGCGATGGAGTATCAGATCACTTCGATCCCCGCGATGAAGGTCTTCAACAAGGGCCAGGTCGAGAAGACGATCGTCGGCGCCAAGCCGAAGTTCGCCCTCGAGCAGGACCTCGCCGCCTACCTGGGCTGACGACTCTCTCGCGGGCGGCGCGGCGGGCGGCGCCGCGCAGACTCACCGCACCGGCGTTTCAGGATGCCTCGGCTCGCACCGAGGCATCCCAGCGCCGGTGCGGTTCGCTTCCCAGTAGGCGCCACACAGCACGCGTCAGCGGCGGATAGTCGAACGCGATCTGGCGAAGGACACGGTAGTTCCTCGCCGCCGTGGGCTTGTTGCCGCCGTCGGAGGCGATGTTCTCCGCGCGCAGCGTCAGCACGACGAGCTCGTCGACCGACGGCAGATCCTCCATGAAGTCCCACGGGTCTTCGCCATCGCGGATGCGCTCCTCGATGAGCACGGAGAGCTCGTCCGAGGACTCCGCACGCAGCAGTTCGAGACTCGCGCGGCGGGGAAGCGGGGGACGTTCGGTCACCCCACCAGCCTACGCGTCACGTCCGACGCCGTACTCGGTCTCCCCCAGCTCGGCGAGGATGCGGTTGAGGTCTTGAATCGTGGCGAAGTCTATGCTGATCTGGCCTTTCCTTGCCGTCAGGTTGATCTTCACCTTCGTATTCAGGCGGTCTCCGAGCCGCTCCGCGACGTCATCCAGGTGGGCACGACGCGCGCCGGCCTTCGGGAGCGACCGGCGGGCACCGAGCGTCGCCGCACCCTTCGCGACCGCCTCCGCCGCACGCACCGACAGGTCCTCGTTGACGATCTTGTCGGCCAGGCGCTGCATCTCATCGACATCGTCGAGGGAGAGAATGGCACGGGCGTGACCGGCGCTGATCACACCGGCGGCCACCCGCTGCTGCACCGGGACCGGGAGCTTTAGAAGACGGATCGTGTTGCTGATCTGCGGCCGCGACCGGCCGATGCGCGAGGCGAGCTCCTCCTGCGTGATGCCGAAGTCCTCCAGCAGCTGCAGATACGCCGATGCCTCTTCGAGTGGATTCAGCTGTGAGCGGTGGAGGTTCTCGAGCAGCGCGTCGCGCAGCAGATCCTCGTCGGCGGTCTCGCGGACGATCGCGGGGATGGAGGTGAGGCCCGCTTCCCGTGAGGCCCGGGTGCGACGCTCGCCCATGATGAGCTCGTAGGCCCCGTCCTCGTTGCGACGAACGACGACGGGCTGCAGCACGCCGAACTCGCGCACGCTGTGGACGAGCTCGGCGAGGTCGTCGGCGTCGAAGTTCGTCCGTGGCTGACGGGGGTTGGGGACGATCTCGTTCGGATCGATCGAGATGAGCCGCGCACCGGGGACGGCCACCAGCTCCGGGCTTCCCGACTCTCCCGTACTCGCGGGCGCGGATGCCGCATCATGCACCATGCCGTCCGTGGATGCCGCGGCATCCACGGCGTCTGTCGGTGCGGCGGCGGGAGCACCCGGGAAGAAGACGTCGACAGGCCGCGCCTCCGCACTGTCGCCGGTGGGGATGAGTGCGCCGATTCCACGGCCCAGCCCGGTGCGTTTGACCATCAGGAGTTCTCCTCGTTCGTGGTGATGCGGTGCTCTCGCTGCACGAGTTCGACAGCGGCCTCTCGATAGGACACCGCTCCCGCCGACTGACCGTCGTAGGCGATCACGGTCTGTCCGAAGCTGGGCGCCTCGGACACGCGAACGGACCGCGGGATGACGGTGTGCAGCACCTCACGGGGGAAGTGCTGTCGCACTTCATCGGCGACCTGCTGCGCGAGTCGGGTTCGCCCGTCGTACATCGTAAGCAGGATCGTCGAAAGGTGAAGTCGCGGGTTGAGGTGCTTCTGGATCATCCGGACACTGCCGAGCAATTGACTGAGGCCCTCGAGCGCGTAGTACTCGCACTGGATCGGAATCAGCAGCTCACCAGCCGCGGTGAAGGCGTTGATCGTCAGCAATCCGAGCGACGGAGGACAGTCGATCAGGATGTAGTCCACGCGTTCGGTCGTCCCGGCCAGATAGTCCTCGACGGCGGTCCGCAGGCGATGCTCGCGCGCGACCTGTGAGACGAGTTCGATCTCTGCGCCGGCGAGGTGGATCGTGCTGGGCGCGCAGAGCAGGTTGGGGGACTCCGGGCTCACCTGGACGATATCGGCCAGGGGGAACTCATCGATGAGCACGTCGTAGACACTGGGGGTGTCGGCGGAGTGTGGCACACCGAGGGCGGTGGACGCGTTCCCCTGGGGGTCGAGGTCGATGACGAGCACGCGCGCACCCAGCGACGCCAACGCGGCCGCGATGTTGACCGTCGTCGTCGTCTTGCCGACGCCACCCTTCTGATTCGACACCGTCAGGACCCGCGTCGCTCCGTGGAAGTCGACGTGCACGGCATCCAGCGCCTTGCGTCGGGACGTGAGATCGGCGAGCTCTCGCGCGATCGGACTGTCGTCGATGGAGAAGGGTGCGGGTGCGGTCGTGTTCTCCGATTCCGGCACCATCAACTCCTGTCTTTTCGGGACTTCTCTACTGTAGTCGAGGGCCCGGACCCCGGATGCCGATGCCGGGAGCCGCGGTTCGTTTCACGTGAAACGTCGCCGCGAACGTGCCGCTCATCGACGGTTCGACCCCCGCTCGACTCCCCGACCGGCCCCCGCCGAGCACCGACTCGTGGTCCCGTCCGACCCGTGTCTTCCGGAGGCCCCGGTCGGGCTGCGTCATCCGTGCGCCACGCAGCCGACAGGGGTGGTGAGTGGCGTGGACCGCCGGTGGTTTCACGTGAAACGGCGCGGACTCGTCACGGATGCCCGCGTACCACGACGAGCTCATTGAAGTCGCCCCGCGCCGCCGTACCTCTTCACCCTCAGCGGCAACCGTGGCGGTCTCCCACAGACCGACCCGCCGCCGGTCTGCGGTGCACGACCACGACGGATGTTGCTGCTTCGTTTCACGTGAAACATCAGGAGTGCAGGGTCGCCCACACGCTCCCTCTCGGCCGATCCTTCGGCGCATCGTGCGCAGGCATCCTGGGCGACGCTCCCACGACGGGTGTTTCACGTGAAACGTCGCCACCGGATCGTCCCAGTAGCAGCGTGAGTCAGGCGGATCGCACAGCGCGAAGGGCGCGGGTCGGCTCCGCGATCACGCCCTCGCCGATCGTCTCGACCCGCACATCGGTCAGCTTGTGGGTGCGGATGGCCTTCGCTGCGGCGGTGATCTCGTTCTGCGCGTTGGCGCCCTTCAACAGAATCAGCTCGCCGCCGATTCGCAACAGCGGGACCGTGAGCGGGATCAAAGTCCGAAACGCGCTCACGGCGCGCGCCGTCACGGCATCCAGAATGGGACCGCGCTTCCAATCCTCGCCGCGGGCGCGCACGACCTCCACGTTCGACAGCTCGAGGGATGCCACCTGCTCCCGCAACCACGCGACGCGACGCTCCATGGGCTCGATCAGTATCCACTCCACGTCGGGACGCGCGATCGCCAGCACGAGACCCGGCAGGCCCGCCCCGGAGCCCACGTCCGCAACCCGGCCTCCGACAGGAAACAGGGGAGCGGCGATCGCCGAGTTGAGGATGTGACGATTCCACAGCCGCGGCGGCTCGAGGGGACCGATGAGACCCCGCTCTTCACCGTGCTCACCCAGCGTGGCAGTGAACCGTCGCGCGAGGTCGATGCGATCACCGAAGATCTCCGTGGCGACCGCTGGCTCAGGCTCGATCACGGGCGTTTCACGTGAAACATCGGTCATCGTGGTCAGGCGCGACGAATGACGGTGTGGCGGTCGGCCCCGTCTCCGTACGACTCTGAGACGAGACCACGATCGGCGACGATGTCATGGACGAGCTTGCGCTCATAACTCGTCATGGCCGGCAGGGAAGCCTGGGATGCACCCTCATCCAAACGCTCGATCGCTCGATCGACCAGCTTCTCCAACTGGCGCTGCCGAGCATCACGAGAGCCGCCAACGTCAAGGATGAGGCGGGAGAACCTTCCGGTGCGCGTCTGAACCGCGATACGGGTGAGCTCCTGCAGCGCCTGGACCGTGTCGGGCTCGGCGAGAAGGCGTAGCGCAGCGGCATCGTCGTTCTCTACCGACACGTACGCGCGTCCACTGCGCACGTCGAGTGCGAGGTCGCCGTCGATGTCGGCGATGTCCAGGAGACCCTCCAGATAGTCGGCGGCGATGTCCCCCTCCTGCTCGAGCTGCTCGATCGTGGCGGCCGGGCGCTCAGCTGCGTCGTGCTCAGAAGTGGTGCTCATGCGTATTCCTCGGGAGATCGTCGACCCGCTCAGGAGTCGGTGGTCGGCTTGTTCTTCTGCTGCGACTGCTTCTTCGCGCGTTGCTTGCTGACGGGCTGCTGGCGCTTGGGCGCTTGGGCCTTCGCCTTCTGCGCCTCTTCGTAGAGTCGCTGCTGCTCAGCCTCGTACTTCTCGAGCGGGACGATCTTCCCGCTGGAGTCGATGGCCTTGCCCTTGCGTGCCAGACGCTCCTCGCGCGCCTTCGCGGCATCCGAGCCAGGGGTCGGGAGGTTTCGAATGACGAGGAACTGCTGCACCATCGTCCAGATGTTGGAGGTGAACCAGTAGAGGACCACGCCGAGCGGGAAGAAGACACCCGAGAAGATGAAGGCCAGCGGGAGGACATACAGCATGATGCGCTGCATCTGGTAGGCCTGGCCCACCTTGGCCTCGGGGGACAGGTTCTTGGAGATGATCTGCAACTGGGTGATGAACTGCGATGCGATCATGAGGATGACCAGCACGATGAGGATGGCCACGGTGGCTTCCCATCCATCGGGCTTCTGGTTGATCGCCTCGATCAGGCTCGTGTGCAGCGGTGCGACGCCGAAGAGCTTCGCTTCGTAGAACTGCCACGTGAGCTCCTTGTTGAGCAGTCCGACACCGCCGAAGCCCCACTCGGCGTGCTTCTTGACGTCGCTCAACGTGTAGAACATTCCGAGCAGGATCGGCATCTGCACCAGCAGCGGCAGACAGCTCGACACCGGTGTGGTGCCGTGCTTCTTGTACAGCGCCATCGTCTCGCGGCTCATGGCCTCACGCGAGAGCTGATCCTTCTTGCCGCGGTACTTCTCCTGCACTTTCCGCAGCTCAGGAGCAATTTCCATCATCTTGCGCTGGCTCTTGATCTGCCGTACGAACAGCGGGATCAGCGCGCTGCGCACCACGATCACGAGGCCCATGATCGACAGGACCCAGGTGAGCCCGGCGTCGGCCTGGAGACCCAGAGAGGTGAAGATCCAGTGCCAGAACACCAGGATCGCCTCGACGATCCACTTGAACGGCCACATGATGGTGCTGAAGAAATCGAGGCTGCTCGACGGCGCGGGCGTCGTCGGCGTCGGCACGACGGGGGTGGGCGTCGCGGCGGCCGCGGCGTACAGAAGATCCAGCACGGATCAGTCCTTTCTCGGCGACGAGTCCGCGGACTCATCGTCTGTGGATGGCACGACGAACCCGTGGCGGGTCAACTCGTGTCGGAAGTGCGTGTGCAGGGGCACATCATCGATTCCACCATGTGCCCAGGGGTGACAGCGCGCGAGCCGCGCGGCCGTGAGAACCGAGCCCTTCACCAGTCCGTGCTGTTGAACGGCACCCACCGCATATGCCGAACACGAGGGGTAGTACTTGCAGACGTCCCCGTAGACGTGGGAGATCGTCGCGCGATAGCCGTGGAGAAGGAGCAGACCCACGTTGCGCGGCAGCAGCGGGATCGCCGCAAGCGTGGCCGACGCCGACAACCGCGCCGAGCCGAGCGCGTACGAGGGCAGTGTGGTCGTACTCACGCCGCGGCCCGTCGAGCGAGGCAGCGCGTGACCTCGTCACGCAGCTGAGCGAAGTCGGCGGATGCCGCGGAGGGAAGCGCACGGATGACGACGTCCGCTCCGGGGCGCACGTCAGAAAGCGCCTGAGCGCAGACGGCCTTGAGTCGTCGGCGCACGGTGTTGCGCGCGACGGCGGATCCGACCTGCTTGCTGACGATGAATCCGAATCGTGGTGGGCGGTCCTCCGCCGAAGCGATCACGTACGTGACCGTGTGCGGGGCGGCACAGCGGACACCCCTGCGGACGACGGTCTTGTACTCCGCCCCGCGGGTGATGCGATTCCCGCGCGCCAGCACTTCGTCTGATCAGGCGGACAGCTCGGTGCGACCCTTGGCGCGGCGCGCCGACAGGATCGAACGACCGGCACGCGTGCGCATGCGGGCGCGGAAGCCGTGCTTCTTGGCGCGACGACGGTTGTTGGGCTGGAACGTACGCTTGCTCATGAGGATCACTCCGGATCGGCGGTCACCCGAACGCTCTAGACCGGGGACACGGGTACAGGGACTGTCCGAGGGCGTCCGAGGGCGCCCCAGGGCATAAGTCAACCGACTAAGGCTACGTCGAGAGTGACAAGAACTCAAACCGACGGACCCGGAAGGAACATTATCCACCGACTGTGGATAGCGTGTGGTGAAGACACGCGGGCCGCAACTACAGTGGATGTTGCTCTTCACAGGGTCGCTGACTACCGTGACAGCGGTAGTTATCCACAGGCTCGGTCGTCGTCGATGTTCGCCTGTCCCGCACCGATCGCACCCCCGGAGGGGACATGTCACAGCACGAGATTCCGGATGTCCCCGTCTGGACCGCTGTGCTGCACGAACTCTCCAACGATGAGCGCGTCACCCCCCAGTTGCAGGGCTTCCTCAGCCTGGCCGTCGCCCAGGGCGTGATGGGCGGAACCCTCTATCTGGATGTGCCGAACGACCTCACCGCTGCACAGCTGAACAAGCGACTGCGCGCACCCATCATGGAAGCGCTGTCTCAGGTCGAGGCGGAACCCGCGGCATCCTCCTTCCGCGTCGTGGTCAATCCGGAGCTGGCCGACGCGCATCTCACCGTTCCCCTCGCCGCACAGTCGGCGTCCGCCCCCGTTCCCATGACACGACCGGCGGCCGAGGACTATGCCGAGACCGCACCCGCGCCGTCTCGGAACGACACCCGACTGAACCCGAAGTACAGCTTCGACAACTTCGTGATCGGCCAGTCCAACCGCTTCGCGCACGCCGCTGCCGTGGCCGTGGCCGAAGCGCCCGCCAAGGCGTACAACCCGCTGTTCATCTACGGAGACTCGGGCCTCGGCAAGACTCACCTGCTCCACGCCATCGGCGACTACGCGCTGAGCCTGTACACCGGCATCCGCGTCAGGTACGTCTCCAGCGAGGAGTTCACCAACGACTTCATCAACTCGATCGCCAACAACCGCGGATCGGCGTTCCAGGCACGCTACCGCGACGTCGACATCCTCATGATCGACGACATCCAGTTCTTGCAGGGGAAGGCCGAGACGCAGGAGGCGTTCTTCCACACCTTCAACACGCTGCACGATCACGACAAGCAGGTCGTCATCACCAGCGACGTGCCCCCCCGACTGCTGACGGGCTTCGAGGACCGCATGCGCAGCCGCTTCGAGTGGGGCCTCATCACCGACGTCCAGGCCCCCGATCTCGAGACCCGCATCGCCATTCTGCGAAAGAAGGCGCAGTCCGAACGGCTTGTCGTGCCTGATGAGGTCCTCGAGTACATCGCGACGAAGGTGTCGAGCAACATCCGCGAGCTCGAGGGTGCGCTGATCCGGGTGTCCGCCTTCGCGAGCCTCAACCGGTCGACTCTCGACATCTCGCTCACCCAGACCGTGCTGCGCGACATCGTGGACACCGACGACGCGAACGTGATCTCACCCACGGACATCATCACCGCGACGGCGCAGTACTTCAGACTGTCGGTCGACGACTTGTACGGGTCGAGCAGATCGCAGTCGATCGCGACAGCCCGGCAGATCGCCATGTATCTGTGTCGCGAGCGCACGAGCCTGTCCCTCCCGAAGATCGGGCAGCTCTTCGGGAATCGCGATCACACCACGGTCATGTACGCCTACAAGAAGATCAGCGAGCTGATGAAGGAACGACGCTCGATCTACAACCAGGTCTCGGAGATCACCACACAGCTCGGACGTGTCGGGCGCTGATCGCCTCCACGACGAAGAAGACCCCCGGACGCCGGGGGTCTTCTTCGTCTCCGGGCCTTGACACCGTCCATACAGAGGCGCGAATATGCGCGTTCTGCACAGTGTGGAAAGGCTGTGGATAACTCCGCATCCCGGTGGACTCTTGTGAGTCGATGGCGTCGAGCTGTGGATGACAAGAATGTCGAGACGTCGACGCACGAGCCCGTCCGCACCTGCTCTCCGCAGCGCGCCCACAACTTACACGCGTGTGGTTTCCCTGTCCCGACTGGCATCGACGGAGTTGTCCACAGTTTCCACAGCCGTTAACACCATGACAGAGACCTATTTGAGAAGATCCGATTCGATCACCTCGTCGGTGCGAGGGTGTCGGAGCGTCGCGGGAGGATGCCGGGACAATCCGCTCTACCCCTGGCACTAGCATGGGAGGGCCCTACTCGCCGTCAAGGGAGCGCCAGTGAAGTTCCATGTGAATCGCGATGTGTTCAGCGAGGCCGTCTCGTTCGTCGTCAAGCTCCTGCCGCAGCGGAACCCTCAGCCGATCCTGGCGGGCGTGCTGATCGAGGCATCCGAGGACGGACTCTCGCTCGCCGCGTTCGACTACGAGGCGTCGGCACGGACCACGATCGAAGCGACCGTCGACGAGCCCGGCACCATCCTCGTACACGGTCGTCTGCTGTCGGAGATCGCGAGCCGCCTGCCCAACGCCCCGATCCAGATCGAGGTCGGCGAGGACGACGGCATCGTGCTCACCTGCGGCTCTGCGCGGTTCACCCTCGCATCGATGCCGGTCCAGGAATATCCCGCCATCCCCGAGGTCTCCGGTGAGTCCGGGCTCGTTCCCGCTGAGGACTTCGCGACCGCCATCGCACAGGTCGCCTTCGCCGCCTCCCGCGACGACGTCACCCCTGTGCTGACTGGTGTGCAGCTCGAGGTCGCCGGCACGCAGCTGAGCCTCGTCGCCACCGACCGCTACCGCGTCGCTCTGCGCGATGTCGACTGGGACGGCGGAGGTGTCGCCGGCGACGAGTCGACCACGGCCCTCGTTCCCGCACGCACTCTCACCGAGGTGGGCAAGACCTTCGCTCATTCCGGTGACATCCAAGTGGCCTTCTCCGGGTCGGGCGATCGCGAGATCATCGCGTTCACCGCCGGCAACAAGACGGTCACCTCGCTGCTCATCAAGGGAAACTTCCCACCGGTGCGTCGCCTGTTCCCGGAGCAGACCGATCACTACGCCGTGGTCAACACCGCCGAGCTCGCCGAGGCCGTGCGACGCGTGGCTCTCGTTCTCGATCGTTCCGCCCCGCTGCGGTTCACGTTCACACCCGACGGGGTGTCGATGGACGCCTCCGGCACCGAACAGGCCCGCGCGACCGAGTCGGTGGACGCAACCCTCAACGGCGACGACGTCACGCTCGGTCTCAACCCGCAGTACTTGCTCGAGGCGCTCGGCGCGGTCAAGAGCGAGTTCGCGCGCATCACGTTCACCTCGAGCGACAATGCGAACAAGCTCAGCCCGGTGCTCATCACCCCGCAGACATCCGGCACCCCGGAGAGCTTCAAGTACCTGCTGCAGCCGAACCTGCTCCTGCGCTGATCCGTCGGCAGCGCGTCGGCACCGCCGCATAGGCTGGATCGGTGATCGTGGAGCAGCTCAGTCTCGTGGACTTCCGCAACTATGCGGCCGCCGACGTGACACTGTCTGCGGGCGCGAACGTCTTCGTCGGTCGTAACGGGCAGGGCAAGACGAATCTGGCCGAGGCCATCGGCTATTTCGCCACGCTGGGCTCGCATCGGGTTTCGCAGGATGCCCCGATGGTGCGCGACGGCGCGGATGCGGCGATCGTGCGAATGCGCCTCGCCTACGGCGACCGTCGCGTGGTGCTGGAGGCCCAGCTCAACCGCTCCGGCAGCAACAAGGCCCGCGTCAACGGCTCGCCGGTCAAGACCTCCGAGCTCCCGCGTTACGCTCAGGTCGTCCTCTTCGCACCGGAGGACCTCCAGATCGTCCGGTCCGATCCCTCCGCGCGCCGCCGGTTCGCCGACCAGCTGCTCATCCAGCGGGCTCCACGGATGGCGGGCGTGATCGCCGACTACGACCGGGTGCTCAAGCAGCGCACTGCGCTGCTGAAGTCCGCTCGGGCCCGCGGCATCCGCGGCGACGCGCTGTCGACGCTGGAGGTGTGGGACGACAAGCTCGTCCAGCTCGGGACTGACGTCATCCGCGCCCGCCTCGCCCTCGCCGAGGATCTCGCCGGGCCCGTGGCCTCGGCGTACACCGCAATCGCCGGCGCCGACCACCGGCCCGAGTTGGAGTGGAGGCTCTCCATCGGCGGAGCGGACCCGGACGACGAGGACGATGCCACGTCGACCGCGGATGGACCCGCCGCGGCGGGTGCGAGTGCCGAGGAGATCCAGCGCCAGTTCCGCGATGCCCTCACCGCACGTCGCGGCGCCGAGCTCGAGCGTGGGCTCACGCTCGTGGGTCCTCACCGCGACGATCTCCTCCTCCGGGTGCGCGGACTTCCGGTGAAGGGATACGCCTCACACGGGGAGTCCTGGTCGGTGGTGCTCGCACTGCGCCTCGCGTCGGCCCAGCTCCTGCGGGCGCAGTCACAGCTGGGCGACCCGGTATTGATCCTCGACGACGTGTTCGCCGAACTCGATGTCGACCGCAGGGCACGCTTGGCCGGGCTGGTCGAGGGGTATGAGCAGGTCGTCGTCACGGCCGCGGTCGAGGAGGACGTGTCGAGCGCGCTGCGCGCGCGGACCGTTCGGGTGGTCGCGGGGACGATTGTGGCCGACAGTGCCCGGGACGGGGACGACGGTGAGTGACGAGATCCCCGAGACCGTCGGCACCTACCTGCGGTTGCGCGGGCTGGAGCCGTCGCCGCGCACCGCGCGAAAGCGCAGGCGCAAAGCCCTCGACGACGACGACAAGCAGCCATTCGCCCCGGGGCGCGACCCTCACGGCGTCGGCGACGTCCTGGCCGACCTCACCCGCCAGTCGGGCTGGGACGTGCAATTGGCTCGCGAGGACCTCGTGCTGCAGTGGACCGACGTCGCCGGGGAGGAGACCGCGCGTCATGCACAACCGGTGGCCCTCGCCGACGGACTTCTCACGGTGCAGTGCGACTCGACCGCATGGGCGAAGAACCTCCAGCTGATGCGTGCGGAGATCGTCACCCAGCTGATGAGACGGTTCCCGGATGCCGGCGTGCAGAACGTCCGATTCGTCGGGCCGGACGTCCCCTCGTGGAAATGGGGCCCCAGAGCCGTTCCAGGGCGGGGTCCACGCGATACCTACGGTTGAGGAGGGTCCGGCGGCATCCCGAACGATTTCAGGGCGCCACAGGGCCTTTCTGGGGCTGTTCGACCCAGACAGGGGGTAGAATGAAGCGTCTTTGATCGACCATTCAGGAGCGCTCGAAACCTATGACGTCCGACACCCCCGACAGCGTTCCTCAGGAACTTCCGACGAAGCAGTCCCCGAAGGTCGAGAACGAGTACGGGGCCGACGACATCCAGGTGCTCGAAGGTCTCGAGGCGGTGCGCAAGCGCCCAGGCATGTACATCGGATCCACCGGGGAGCGTGGTCTCCACCACCTCGTCTATGAGATCGTCGACAACTCCGTCGACGAGGCCCTCGCCGGGTATTGCGACACCATCTCGGTGACGATCCTCGAGGACGGGGCGATCCGCGTCGTCGACAACGGCCGCGGCATCCCCGTCGACATCCACAAGGCCGAGGGCAAGTCGACGGTCGAGGTCGTGCTGACGGTGCTCCATGCCGGCGGCAAGTTCGGCGGCGGCGGGTACGCCGTCTCGGGCGGTCTGCACGGCGTCGGCTCCTCGGTCGTGAACGCGCTCTCGACGCGCCTCGATGTCGAGGTCCGTCGTCAGGGCCACGTCTGGCGCCAGTCGTTCCGCGGCGGAGGCGTTCCGCAGGCGCCGCTCAGCCAGGACGAGGCGACCGACGAGACCGGCACGACGATCACGTTCTGGCCGGACTCCTCGATCTTCGAGACCACCGACTTCGACTACGACACTCTGCGCACGCGGTTCCAGCAGACGGCATTCCTCAACAAGGGTCTGCGGATCACCCTCAGCGACCTGCGCGCATCGTCGGCCTACGTCATCGACGGCGAAGACGGCCAGGCCGTCGAGAAGCAGCCGTTCGACGACTTCCACTATGAGCGCGGTCTCGTCGACTACGTCGAGTACCTCAACAAGATCCGCAAGGCGGAGGTCGTCAACGACGAGATTATCGAGGTCGAGTCCGAGGACACGGAGCGCCACATCTCGCTCGAGCTCGCGATGCAGTGGACGACGAGCTACACCGAGAACGTCTTCACGTTCGCCAACACCATCAACACCCATGAGGGCGGGACCCACGAAGAGGGTTTCCGCGCCGCGATGACGACGTACGTCAACAAGTACGCGCGGGAGAAGGGCCTTCTCAAGGAGAAGGACGACAACCTCACCGGTGAGGACATCCGCGAAGGGCTGACGGCCGTCATCTCGGTGAAGCTGTCCGAGCCGCAGTTCGAGGGTCAGACCAAGACCAAGCTCGGCAACACCGAGGCGAAGGCGTTCGTGCAGAAGGTCGTCGGCGACCAGCTCACCGACTGGCTCGACCGCAACCCCGCCCAGGCCAAGCGCGTCATCATGAAGGCCATCGACGCGGCGACCGCGCGACTGGCCGCCCGTAAGGCGCGAGAGACGGCGCGGCGCAAGAGTGTGTTCGAGTCGGCATCCATGCCCGACAAGCTCAAGGACTGCACGAGCAAGGATCCCTCGATCAGCGAGATCTTCCTCGTCGAGGGCGACTCGGCCGGCGGCTCGGCCGTGCGCGGCCGCGACCCGGAGACGCAGGCCATCCTGTCGCTGCGCGGCAAGGTCCTCAACGTCGAGAAGGCACGGCTCGACCGCGCGCTCGGCAACAACGAGATCCAGGCGATCATCTCGGCCTTCGGCTGCGGGATCGGTGAGGACTTCGACGTCGCGAAGGCCCGTTACCACAAGATCGTGCTGATGGCCGACGCCGACGTCGACGGCCAGCACATCACGACGCTGCTGCTGACGCTGCTCTTCCGCTACATGCGCGGACTCATCGAGGCGGGCTTCGTCTACCTGGCCATGCCGCCGCTGTTCCGGCTGAAGTGGTCCAACTCGGAGCACGAATACGTGTTCAGCGACCGTGAGCGCGATGCGTTGCTGGCCGACGGTCTGGCCAACGGCAAGAGGATGCCGAAGGACTCCGGCATCCAGCGCTACAAGGGTCTCGGCGAGATGAACCCGAAGGAGCTGTGGGAGACGACGATGGACCACAGCACCCGCACCCTGCGCCAGGTCACCATCGACGACGCGGCGGCGGCGGACGAGATCTTCTCGGTGCTGATGGGCGAGGACGTCGAGTCCCGACGGAGCTTCATCCAGCGAAACGCCAAGGACGTCCGCTTCCTCGACATCTGATCGCGCGCTGCTCCGGCCGTCGCACGTCGAGACTGAACGACACGAGAGAACACCATGACTGACGAAGAACGCCCCGACCCGACCGCCGGCCACAACCACGGCAACATCGACCAGGTCGACCTCCAGGTCGAGATGCAGCGCAGCTACCTCGACTACGCGATGAGCGTCATCGTCGGCCGTGCCCTGCCGCGGGTGGAAGACGGCCTGAAGCCGGTGCACCGCCGCGTCATCTACGGGATGTATGACGGCGGATACCGCCCCGACAAGAGCTTCAACAAGTGCGCCCGTGTCGTCGGCGAGGTCATGGGTCAGTACCACCCGCACGGCGACAGTGCGATCTACGACGCCCTCGTCCGCCTCGTGCAGCCGTGGTCGCTGCGGTACCCGCTCGCAGAAGGACAGGGCAACTTCGGCTCTCCCGGCAACCAGGGCGCCGCCGCCCCTCGGTACACCGAGACGAAGATGGCTGCGCTGGCGATGGAGATGGTCCGCGACATCGACGAGGACACCGTCGACTTCGAGGACAACTACGACGGCAAGACGCAGGAGCCCGTCGTCCTGCCGTCGCGGTTCCCCAACCTCCTCGTCAACGGCTCGGTGGGCATCGCGGTCGGCATGGCCACGAACATCCCGCCGCACAACCTGCGCGAAGTCGCCGACGGGGCGCTGTGGGCACTCGAGAACCCTGATGCCTCGCGCGAGGAGCTGCTCGAGGCGCTCATGGGACGCATTCATGGTCCTGACTTCCCGACGGGCGCGCAGATCCTCGGCACGAAGGGCATCCGGGAGGCGCAGCGCACCGGCCGCGGCTCGATCACGATGCGTGCCGTCGTCAACGTCGAGGAGATCCAGGGGCGCACGTGCCTGGTCATCACCGAGCTGCCCTATCAGGTGAACCCCGACAACGTCGCACTGAAGATCCGCGATCTCGCCCGCGATGGCCGCATCACCGGCATCGCCGACATCCGCGACGAGACGAGTGACCGCACCGGCCAACGACTCGTCATCGTCCTCAAGCGGGATGCCGTCGCGAAGGTCGTGCTGAACAACCTCTACAAGCACACGCAGCTGCAGGAGAACTTCGGCGCCAACATGCTGGCCATCGTCGACGGCGTGCCGCGCACGCTCGCGCTCGACGGCTTCATCTCGTACTGGATCGATCATCAGGTCGAGGTCATCGTCCGACGTACCCGCTTCCGCCTGCGCAAGGCCGAGGAGCGCATGCACATCCTGCGCGCCTACCTCAAGGCGCTGGATGCCTTGGACGACGTCATCGCGCTCATTCGTCGTTCGCCCACGGTCGACGAGGCGCGCGAGGGTCTGAAGGCGCTGCTGGAGATCGACGACGTGCAGGCCGACGCGATCCTCGCGATGCAGTTGCGTCGCCTGGCCGCCCTCGAGCGTCAGAAGATCATCGACGAGGCCACCGAGCTCGAGGCCCAGATCGCCGACCTCAACGACATCCTCGTCACCCCGGGCCGCCAGCGCACGATCATCGCCGAGGAGTTGACGGGCATCGTCGACAAGTTCGGCGACGAGCGGCGCACGACCATCCTGCACGGCTTCGACGGCGACATGTCGATGGAAGACCTCATCCCCGAAGAGGAGATGGTCGTCACCGTCACCCGCGACGGGTACATCAAGCGCACACGCAGCGACAACTACCGCTCGCAGCACCGCGGTGGCAAGGGTGTGAAGGGCGCGCAGCTGCGCGCCGACGACGTGGTCGAGCACTTCTTCGTCACGACGACCCACCACTGGCTGCTCTTCTTCACCACGAAGGGCCGCGTCTACCGGTGCAAGGCGTACGAGGTGCCCGAGGCGGGACGCGACGCCAAGGGGCAGCACGTCGCCAACCTTCTCGCCCTGCAGCCGGGTGAGGAGATCGCGCAGATCCTCGACATCCGCGACTACAAGGTGGCGCAGTACCTCGTGCTGGCCACCCGTGACGGGAAGATCAAGAAGACCTTCCTCAGCGAGTACGACACGAACCGTCAGGGCGGCATCATCGCGATTCGCCTGCGCGGGCAGGAGGAAGAGGACGGCGATGAGGTCGTCAGTGCGCTCCTCGTCGACGAGACCGACGACATCCTGCTCATCTCGCGTCGCGGGATGTCGCTGCGCTTCAC
Organism: uncultured Microbacterium sp.; assembly: GCA_947647645.1. GTDB lineage: Bacteria > Actinomycetota > Actinomycetes > Actinomycetales > Microbacteriaceae > Microbacterium. Next base: position 1,720 of record CANSLE010000009.1, on the reverse strand, counting down.
TGCGACGGATGACTCACTGCGCCCGATGGGGCGGTCGACCGAGGGTGTGAAGGGGATGTCGTTCCGTGAGGACGACACGCTCCTGTCGGCCTCGGTCGCGAAGGACGACGCATTCGTCTTCGTTGTCACCGAGGGCGGCTACGCCAAGCGCACCGCGGTGGACCAGTATCGCCTTCAGGGACGCGGTGGACTCGGCATCAAGGTCGCCAAGCTGAACGAGGATCGGGGCGATCTGGCCGGCGGTCTGATCGTCGGTGAGGACGACGAGGTCTTGGTGGTTCTTGCCAGCGGCAAGGTGGTACGCTCTGCGGTGGCCGAGGTGCCTGCGAAGGGTCGCGACACCATGGGAGTGGTTTTCGCCCGCCCTGATGACGACGACCGCATCCTCGCGATCGCGCGGAACTCGGAGCGAGCGCTCCGCCAGGAACAGGACCAGGACCCCGCCGCCCCCGACGCCGAAGAATCCCCCGCTTCGCGCCCCGAAGGAAGTGACACTGACGCATGAGCACGGTAGCCGACAAGCTCGCCAAGAAGTCATCGAGCAAGACCAGCGCCAAGCAGGTGCGTCTGCGCCTGGTCTACGTGGACTTCTGGTCCGCCGTGAAGCTCTCTTTCCTGGCGGCGGTCGCCCTGGCGATCGTCACCGTCGTGGCGAGCTTCCTCGTCTACATGGTGCTGAGCACGACCGGCCTCATCGGCAAGCTCGATGACCTCTTCCGTGCCTTCGACGACAACTTCAAGCTGAGCGACGTGATCAACCTCGCGCAGGTGATGGCGTTCTCCTCGGTGGTCGCGATCCTCAACCTCATCGTGATCACCGTGCTGGGCGCGGTGGTCGCGGGAATCTACAACCTGATGGTCAAGGTGACCGGCGGACTGCTCGTCGGATTCACCTCCAACTGACCGATTTTCGGTTTGCCCGCGAGTCGGGTAAAGTCTTGGAGGTTGACGGCGGCAACGCCGCCTCCGGACGGGGCTATAGCTCAGGCGGTTAGAGCGCTTCACTGATAATGAAGAGGTCCCAGGTTCAAGTCCTGGTAGCCCCACCACCCCCGTCCGGGGCCTTAGCTCAGTTGGTAGAGCGCCTGCTTTGCAAGCAGGATGTCAGGAGTTCGAATCTCCTAGGCTCCACATAAGTTGAGAAGTTCCAAACCTACCCCGCGTGATCACGGGGCAGGTTCGTTTCCGGGGTCAGGTCTTCTGGCACCTCCGCGTCGAGGTGGGCGAAGACGCCTGCGACGGCGTCGGTTGGCTCGTACGTGACTCGTTCGTCGTCGTCGATGACGATGCGTTTGAAGGGCGCTTGGTTGAAGATGCGGCGTTCAGCGGGTTCGGCTTTCGCGTAGAGGTCTTCAGGGTCGGTGAGGATGTCGACGAGCGGCGCCGAGGGCGACGAGGAGGCCGGTGCGGGCTTTGGACGCGGTGGCGTGGTTGCCGTGCGCGAAGACGACGGCCCAGATGATCGCGGACACGATCAGCAGAAGCACCGCGATGACGAGTATGAAGGTGAGGACATCGCCGATGACTTCTTTGAGGTCGCCGATGCCGTCGACTCCGTCGAAATCTGGGAACACGTTCATGACGGTTCAGGCTCCTTCTTTGTCGGTGATGCGGCGGTGGTCGTAGTGGCCTCCGGTGATGTCGGTGGGGTCGTGCATGCCGCCGGGGCGTGTCAGATGGTTTGTGTAGGGGGCAGTGCTCCTGACTGAAAGTCGAGACA
>CANSLE010000008.1 GCA_947647645.1 uncultured Microbacterium sp. | reverse complement strand
CGGCTTCGGGTTGACGGGCTCGAGCACGAGCTCGATCACGGCCATGGGGGCGTTATCGCCCTTGCGGTTGCCGATCTTCGTGATGCGGGTGTATCCGCCCTCGCGCTCGGCGACGAGCGGAGCGATCTCGGCGAACAGCACGTGCACCGCCTCCTTGTTGCCGATGACCGACAGCACGCGACGGCGCGCGTGCAGGTCGCCGCGCTTGGCGAACGTCACGAGGCGCTCGGCGAGCGGACGCAGGCGCTTGGCCTTGGTCTCGGTCGTCGTGATCGACTTGTGCGTGAACAGGGCGGCGGCCAGGTTGGCCAGCATCAGACGCTCGTGGGCGGGGCCGCCTCCGAGGCGGGGACCCTTGGTGGGCTTGGGCATATCAGTTACTCCAGATGGAAAGTGTCAGCGAACCGGTCGGGGCCGGAGCGCGCAGAAGGTCTTGGCGCTCTGAGCGTGGATGCTCAGAGGGCCTCGTCGTCGTAGCCGCCGTAGAAGTGCGCACCGTCGAACCCGGGGACCGAGTCCTTCAGCGACAGGCCGAGCGAGACGAGCTTGTCGCGCACCTCGTCGACCGACTTCTGACCGAAGTTGCGGATGTTCATCAGCTGCGTCTCCGAGAGCGCGACCAGCTCGGACACCGTGTTGATGCCCTCACGCTTCAGGCAGTTGTACGAACGCACCGACAGGTCGAGGTCCTCGATGGGCATCGACAGCTCGTTGGTGAGGACCTCGGCGACCGGCGCGGGGCCGATCTCGATGCCCTCGGCCTCGACGTTCAGCTCGCGAGCGAGACCGAACAGCTCGGTGAGCGTGCGACCGGCCGACGCGACGGCGTCGCGGGGGGTGATGGACGGCTTCGCCTCGACGTCCAGGACGAGCTTGTCGAAGTCGGTGCGCTCACCGGCACGCGTGGCGTCGACGCGGTACGACACCTTCAGGACGGGCGAGTAGATCGAGTCGATCGGGATCTGACCGGCCTCGGCGTACTCGTTGCGGTTCTGCGTGGCCGACACGTAGCCGCGGCCGCGCTCGATCGTGAGCTCGAGCTCGAACTTGGCCGCGTCGTTCAGCGTCGCGATGACCAGCTCGGGGTTGTGCACCTCGACACCCGCCGGAGCGGAGATGTCGGCGGCGGTGACCTCACCGGCGCCGGTCTTGCGGAGGTACGCGGTGATCGGCTCGTCGCGCTCGGACGAGACGACCAGCTGCTTGATGTTGAGGATGATCTCGGTGACATCCTCCTTCACACCCGGGATGGTGCTGAACTCGTGCAGCACGCCGTCGATGCGGATGCTGGTGACAGCCGCGCCGGGGATCGAGGACAGCAGGCTGCGGCGCAGCGCGTTGCCGATCGTGTAACCGAAGCCGGGCTCCAGCGGCTCGATGATGAAGCGGCTGCGGAACTCGCCGATCTTCTCCTCGGTCAGAGTGGGACGCTGTGCAATGAGCACTATGTGTTCCTTTCCGTCACGTGCCCGCTATATGACACGTGCGATTGCAAGAGGTGTTGAGTTTTCAAAGACGACGGATGCCGGGTGCCGCCCGCGATGCGGGGGCACCCGGCCCGGAAGTCAGACGCGGCGACGCTTCGGCGGGCGGCAGCCGTTGTGCGCCTGCGGCGTGACGTCGGAGATCGACCCCACCTCGAGGCCGGCGGCCTGCAGCGAGCGGATCGCGGTCTCGCGGCCCGAACCCGGGCCCTTCACGAAGACGTCGACCTTCTTGACGCCGTGCTCGGCGGCCTGGCGGGCGGCCGACTCGGCGGCCATGCCGGCGGCGTACGGCGTCGACTTGCGCGAGCCCTTGAAGCCCACCCCGCCCGAGGACGCCCAGCTGATGACAGCGCCCGAGGGGTCGGTGATCGAGACGATCGTGTTGTTGAACGTCGACTTGATGTGGGCCTGGCCCAGCGCGATGTTCTTCTTTTCCTTGCGGCGCGGCTTGCGCGCGGCGGTCTTGGCCTGTGCCATGTGTCTGTTCTCCTAAACCTGGGGGCCGCGCTTACTTGCGGCCGGCCTTCTTCTTGCCGGCGACGGTGCGCTTCGGGCCCTTGCGGGTGCGCGCGTTGGTCTTGGTGCGCTGACCGCGCACCGGAAGGCCGCGGCGGTGACGCAGACCCTCGTACGAGCCGATCTCCACCTTGCGGCGGATGTCGGCGGCGACCTCGCGGCGCAGGTCACCCTCCACCTTGTAGTTGCCTTCGATGTGGTCGCGCAGCGCGACCAGCTGGTCGTCGGTGAGGTCCTTCACGCGGACCGACTCGTCGATCTCGGTGGCCGTGAGGATCTCGACCGAACGGGTACGGCCGATGCCGTAGATGTAGGTGAGGGCGATCACCACGCGCTTGTCGCGCGGGATGTCAACGCCGGCAAGACGTGCCATGCGGGTTCTCCTAGGAGTAATGGAGGTGTGGAGCAGGATCGGTGCCCGGGCCTCCGCCCCGAGGTGTCCCCTCCGAAGAGGTTCTGATCCTGCCTGTCTGCGTGTTCAGTTGTGAGGGGGCGTGCCCGCCGACGTCGTCGGCCCGGCCCGCCGAGACGTCAGCCCTGGCGCTGCTTGTGACGCGGGTTCGCCTTGCAGATGACCATGACGCGACCGTGGCGACGGATGACCTTGCAGTGGTCGCAGATGGGCTTGACGGAGGGGTTGACCTTCATGATGTTTCCTGTTCGCTGTCTTCGAGTCACGCGGATGCCGCGGCATCCGCCCGCTCGTTACTTCTCGACCGGTCTAGCGGTAGCGGTAGACGATGCGACCACGCGTGAGGTCGTAGGGCGAGAGCTCCACGACGACGCGGTCTTCGGGGATGATGCGGATGTAGTTCTGCCGCATCTTGCCGGAAATCGTGGCGAGAACCTTGTGTCCGTTCGTGAGCTCAACGCGGAACATCGCGTTGGGCAGCGCTTCCGACACGACGCCCTCGATTTCGATGACACCGTCTTTCTTAGCCATAGCCTCGCTGACGCTTGAGCAGACCGGTCGGTCTGCGGTGAGTGGGATGTGGTGCGGCGACACGCCAATGAAGGCGCAAGGCACCAAAGATCCAGTGTACGTGATAGGGGGCCACACGGCAAACCGCCGCGCGGCCCCCTCGCCGTCCCTCGCGGGCGTTCAGTTCTTGAGGTTGGCGACGATGTCGGTCTTCGCGTTGAAGGTGATGTTCACCAGGGTGCCGTTCACCGCGAGGGTGGGCGTCCCCTTGGCCCCGTCGGGCAGACCGTGCGACTGCGCGAACTTGACGTACTTGCCCGAGGTGATCGCCTTCTCGAGGTCGGCGGTGACGTTGACGCCCGCGCCCTTGGCGATCGAGACGATCTGCGCGTCGGCGAGACCCGCGGAGCTCTCCTGAGGCTGGTTGCGGAACATCGCCTCCATGAAGGCGTAGGCGTTGGCGGGGTCCGACTCGGCGACGGCGAACATCGCGCTGGCGGCCCGGCTGGAGAACTTCGTGCCCTGCGACGCGCGGTCGAGGATCGTCACCGGGTGGAGGTTGAGCGTGATCTTGTTGTCCGCGACGAGCTGCTTGATGGTGTCGCCCTCGGTCTTCTCGAACTGACCGCAGTAGGGGCACATGAAGTCGACGTAGGTGTCGACGGTGTTGGGGCCGGAACCGAACGAGATGGCACCGGTGGAGGTGTTGATGTTGCTGGAGGCCGGCTGGGCACCGGGTCCGGAGCTGGCGTTGTTCATCCAGACCACCAGGCCGACGACCACGGCCACGATGACGACGACCGCCACACTCACCCAGATCGCGAACCAGTTCTTCTTTCCCGCTGCTGCCTGCGCCATAACCTCGATGCCTCTCCGATGTGCGGCACATGCCGCGTCAGACTATCTTCCCCCACGCACCCCTATGCGTTGCCCGTGAAAATCCGGCGCGACGGCGGTCATCGACGACGGCCCGTTCGCGCCCGGGGACGCTCTCAGGCGATGGGGGCCGGCGTGACGCCGAACGGGGCCAGGCCCGCGGCGCCGCCGTCGGCCGCGGTGAGCACCCAGATGCCGCCCTCGTGCACGGCGACGCTGTGCTCCCAGTGGCATCCGTCGCTGCCGTCGACGGTCGAGACCGTCCAGTCGTCGTCTTCGACGTACGTCTCGTCGGAGCCGCCCGTGATCATCGGCTCGATCGCGAGGCAGAGGCCCGGGCGCACCGCGGGCCCGAGGTCGGCGACCCGGTAGTTGAAGACGGTGGGTCCTTCGTGCATGCGGCGACCGATGCCGTGGCCGACGTAGTCGCGGAGGATGCCGTAGCCCTCCCCCGACCGCTCGATGTAGCCCTGCACGGCGTCGCCGATCTCGCCGACCCGCGCCGCGGACGCCAGCGCCGCGATGCCCGCCCACAGCGATCCCTCGGTCACCTCGGACAGCCGCTCCCGCGACGCGCGCGTGGCCGCGTCACCGCCGGGGACCACGACCGTGATGGCGGAGTCGCCGTTCCAGCCCGCGAACTGTGCGCCGGCGTCGATCGAGACGATGTCCCCCGCGTCGAGCACGCGCTCGCCCGGAATCCCGTGCACGACCTGGTCGTTGACGGAGATGCACGTCGTGTGTCGATACCCGCGCACGAGCTGGAAGTTCGACTCGGCACCGCGCGCGAGGATGACCTCGGATGCCGCGGCATCCAGCTCGGCCGTCGTCACACCGGGCGCGATCAGCGCACGGACCGCGTCGAGCGCGGCCGCGGTGATGAGACCGGGCTCGACCATCGCGCGCAGCTGCGCCGGCGTCTTGTACAGGGAGCGGCGAAGGCCCATCAGACGGATGCTGCCGCGATGCCGCGGGTCTCGAGAGCCGCCGTGATGCGGGCGTAGACCTCGTCCAGCGATCCGACGCCGTCGATCTGGTCGACGACCCCGCGCTCGCGATACACGTCGAGGATCGGTGCGGTCTCCGACTCGTAGATCGACAGGCGCTTCGCGATGGACTCCTCGTTGTCGTCGGCGCGCCCCTGCGCGGCGGCGCGGAGCGCCAGGCGCCGGATCGACTCGTCGCGCGGGACGACGAGCTCGATCACCGCAGTCAGCGGCTCGCCACGCCCGTCGAGGAAGGCGTCGAGGTCGCCGACCTGGCCGAGGTTGCGCGGGTACCCGTCGAGCAGGAAGCCCCCCGCGGCATCCGCCTGGGCGAGGCGGTCGCGGACGATCTCTCCCGTCAGCGCGTCGGGCACGAGGTCGCCGGCGTCGATGATGGCCTTGACCTTCAGACCCAGCTCCGTGCCGTCTTTGACGTTGGCGCGGAAGACGTCGCCCGTCGAGACGGCGGGGATGCCGAGGGCCTCGGCGACGCGCACGCCCTGCGTGCCCTTGCCGGAGCCCTGCGGGCCGATGATGAGCAGTCGCGCGGCGGTCATCGCAGCAGCCCTTCGTAGTGGCGCTGCTGCAGCTGCGCGTCGATCTGCTTGACCGTCTCCAGACCCACACCGACGATGATGAGGATCGATGCGCCGCCGAACGGGAAGTTCTGGTTGGCGCTGACGGTGGCGAGCGCGACGAGCGGCAGCAACGCGATGAGTCCGAGGTAGATCGAGCCGGGCAGCGTGATGCGCGTCAGCACGTAGTCGAGGTACTCGGCCGTGGGACGACCGGCACGGATGCCGGGGATGAAGCCGCCGTACTTCTTCATGTTGTCGGCGACCTCGACCGGGTTGAAGGTGATCGCGACGTAGAAGTAGGTGAAGCCGACGATGAGGAGGAAGTACAGCAGCATGTAGAGCGGGTGATCGCCCTTGGTCAGGTACTGCTGGATCCAGGTCACCCATCCCGGGATGTTCCCGTTGGCATCGGGCGTCTGGTTGAACTGGGCGATCAGGGCAGGGATGTACAGCAGCGACGAGGCGAAGATGACCGGCACGACACCCGCCATGTTCACCTTGATGGGGATGTATGTGTTCGTGCCGCCCAGGGTGCGCCGACCGACCATGCGCTTCGCGTACTGCACGGGGATGCGTCGCTGCGACTGCTCGACGAAGACCACGAGGGCGACGACGACGATGCCGACCGCGAGGACGAGGAGGAAGACCTCGAAACCGCGGGACGAGGCGATGGCGCCCATCGCCGCGGGGAACTGCGCCGCGATCGAGGTGAAGATGAGGATCGACATGCCGTTGCCCACGCCGCGCTCGGTGACGAGCTCGGCGAACCACATGATGAGGCCGGTGCCGGCGGTCAGCGTGATGATCATCAGCAGCTGAGCCCACCACACGTCCTTCGTGAGCAGGGCGTTGCACTCGGCGATGCCGGTCGTCCCGAACAGCTGGCCCGAGCGGGCGACGGTGACCAGCGTCGTCGACTGCAGCAGCGCGAGCGCGATCGTGAGGTACCGGGTGTACTGGGTGAGCCGGGCCTGACCGGACTGCCCTTCCTTGTACAGCACCTCGAAGTGCGGGATGACGACGCGCAGCAGCTGCACGATGATCGTCGCCGTGATGTAGGGCATGACCCCCAGGGCGAAGATCGACAGCTGCAGCAGGGCGCCGCCGGAGAACAGGTTGACGAGCGAGAGCAGGCCCTCGCTGGCCGAACCGGTCTGCCGGAGGCAGGACTGCACGTTCGGGAAGCTCACGAAGGGCGCCGGGATGTGCGCACCGAGACGGTAGATGGCGATGACCGCGAGGGTGAAGAAGATCTTCCGCCGGAGATCCGGGGTGCGGAAGACCCGCGCGATGGCGCTGACGGCGCTGAACAAAGGGATTTCCTCCAGTGAGCTGACCGGTGTCTCGAGGCGAGTCCGACGACACCGCTTCCAGAGTACGGCAACAGGGGCCGGAGGCTCGCCTCCGGCCCCTGCCGTGGAATTACTTGACCGAACCGCCCGCGGCGACGATCTTCTGCTCGGCGGAACCCGAGACCTTGTCGACCGCCACGGTGAGCTTGACCGAGATGTCGCCGGTGCCGAGCACCTTGACCTTCTCGTTCTTGCGCACGGCGCCCTTCGCGACGAGGTCGCTCACGGTGACGTCGCCACCGGCCGGGTACAGCTCGGCGAGCTTGTCGAGGTTGACCACCTGGTACTCGACGCGGAACGGGTTCTTGAACCCGCGCAGCTTCGGCGTCCGCATGTGCAGCGGCATCTGGCCGCCCTCGAAGCCCACCTTGACCTGGTAGCGGGCCTTCGTGCCCTTAGTGCCACGACCCGCGGTCTTTCCCTTGGAGCCCTCACCGCGCCCGACACGGGTCTTCGCGGTGTTGGCGCCGGGGACCGGACGCAAGTGGTGGACCTTGAGCACACCGGGACGCGACGCCTCGGCATCCGCCTTCTTGGCGGGAGCCTTCTTCGCGGCCGGCTTGGCCGTGGCCTTGTCGGCCGTCTTCTTGGCAGCCGGCGTGCCGGCGGCCTTCTTCTCGGTTTTCATCACAGCGACCTCTTCGGTCGCCTTCGCAGCCTTCTCGGCCATCAGTCGATCTCCTCAACCTTGACGAGGTGGGCGACGGTCTTGACGTAACCGCGCGTCTGCGCGTCGTCGGGACGGACGACCGAGTCGCCGATCCGCTTCAGGCCGAGCGAACGCAGCGTGTCACGCTGGTTCTGCTTCTCGCTCACCTTGGACTTGATCTGGGTCACCTTGAGACGCGCGGCCATCAGGCACCTCCCTTTGCAGCGGCCACGGCGTCAGCCTCGGCACGGATCAGACGGGCCGGAGCCACCTGGTCGAAGTCGAGACCGCGACGTGCGGCCACCGCACGGGGCTCCTCGAGCTGCTTCAGCGCCGCGACGGTCGCGTGCACGATGTTGATCGTGTTCGACGAGCCGAGCGACTTGGAGAGCACATCGTGGATGCCGGCGCATTCGAGCACCGCGCGGACGGGGCCACCGGCGATGACACCGGTACCGGCGGCAGCCGGACGCAGGAGCACGACACCGGCCGCGGCCTCACCCTGCACCGGGTGCGGGATCGACGAGCCGCTGCGCGGGACGCGGAAGAAGTTGCGCTTGGCCTCTTCGACACCCTTGGAGATGGCGAGGGGGACCTCACGCGCCTTGCCGTAGCCGACCCCGACGAGACCGTTGCCATCGCCCACGACGACCAGCGCCGTGAAGCTGAAGCGACGACCGCCCTTGACGACCTTCGACACACGGTTGATGGTCACGACGCGCTCGAGGAACTGGCTCTTCTCGGCGTCGCGCGAACCGCGGTCGCGGTTCGGGTTGCGCTCACGGCCGCCACGACGGGGCTCGCGGGCCTCGCGCTCGACGGGAGCGGTGGCCGCAGCCTGCTCGGTCACTTCGTTCTCCACATTCTGAGTAGTTGCATCGCTCACAGGTTCAGACCTCCCTCGCGGGCGCCCTCGGCGATCGCTGCGACACGGCCCGCGTAGCGGTTGCCACCGCGGTCGAACACGACGTCGGAGACGCCGGCAGCCTTGGCGCGCACGGCGACGAGCTCGCCGACCTTGCGGGCCTTCGCGGTCTTGTCACCGTCGAACGCGCGCAGGTCCGCCTCCAGCGTCGAGGCCGACGCCACGGTGTGACCCTTGGCGTCGTCGACGAGCTGCACGAAGACGTGGCGGGCCGAACGGGTGACGACCAGACGCGGACGCGCCTCGGTGCCGACGACCTTCTTGCGAAGGCGGGCGTGACGACGCGCACGCGCGTCGGACTTCGACTTCACAGCCATGATTACTTACCAGCCTTTCCGGCCTTGCGGCGAACGACCTCGCCCGCGTAACGCACACCCTTGCCCTTGTACGGCTCGGGCTTGCGGATCTTGCGGATGTTCGCGGCGGCCTCACCCACGGCCTGCTTCGAGATGCCGCTGACGGTGAGCTTGTTGTTGCCCTCGACGGTGAGCGTGATGCCGGCCGGAGCCTCGACGAGAACCGGGTGCGAGAAGCCGAGAGCGAACTCGACCGCCGTGCCCTTCTGTGCGACGCGGTAACCGGTGCCGACGACCTCGAGGCCCTTGGTGTAGCCCTGGGTCACGCCGATGATGTTGTTGTTGATCAGGGTGCGGGTCAGTCCGTGCAGCGAACGCGACTCGCGCTCGTCGTCGGGACGGGAGACCAGGACCTGGCCCTCCTCGACCTTGACCTCGATGGGCTTGGCGACGGTGAGCGCGAGCTCACCCTTCGGGCCCGTGACGGTGACATCCTGGCCGTCCACCGCAACGGTGACGCCGGCGGGGATGTCGATGGGAAGACGTCCGATACGCGACATGTCAGGTCACCACACGTAGGCGAGGACTTCCCCACCCACGCCCTTCTGCTCTGCCTGACGGTCGGTGAGAAGACCGGAGGAGGTGGACAGGATCGCGACGCCGAGACCGCCGAGGACCTTGGGCAGCTCGGTCGAGCGCGCGTACACGCGCAGACCGGGCTTCGACACCCGCTTGATGCCGGCGATCGACCGCTCGCGGTTCGGGCCGTACTTCAGCGACAACGTGAGGGTCTGGCCGACACGGGCGTCCGAGACCTCCCAGCCGGCGATGTAGCCCTCCTGCTGGAGGATCTCGGCGATATTGGTCTTGAGCTTCGAGCTCGGCAGCGACACGGTGTCGTGGTGCGCCGAGTTCGCGTTGCGCAGACGGGTCAGCATGTCAGCGACCGGGTCTGTCATCGTCATTTCTTGGTTTCCTTTGTTCAGCGGTTTCGGATGCCGTTACACGACAGCCGACCTTCTTGATGGTCCGACCGGCACGGTCGGGAGTGTGTCAGGCCTGCTTCTCGTCCGTCTTGAACGGGAAGCCCAGCTGGCGCAGCAGCGACCGGCCCTCGTCATCGGTGTTCGCCGTGGTGACGATCGTGATGTCGAAGCCGCGGACGCGGTCGATCTTGTCCTGGTTGATCTCGTGGAAGACCGACTGCTCCTGCAGGCCGAACGTGTAGTTGCCGTGTCCGTCGAACTGCTTCGGCGACAGGCCGCGGAAGTCGCGGATGCGAGGCAGAGCCAGGTTGACCAGACGGTCCAGGAACTCCCACGCGCGGTCCCCACGGAGGGTGACGTGCGCGCCGATGGCCTGGCCCTCACGCAGCTTGAACTGCGCGATGGACTTGCGGGCCTTCGTGACGACCGGCTTCTGGCCGGTGATCTTGGTGAGGTCGTCGACCGCGCCGTCGATCACCTTGGAGTCGCGAGCTGCCTCGCCGACACCGGTGTTCACGACGACCTTGACGATCCCGGGGATCTGCATGACGTTGGCATAGCCGAACTCGTCCTGCAGGGCCTTCTTGATCTCGCCCTGGTACTTCTGCTTCAGGCGGGGCTGGATCTTGCCAGCCGCCGCGGCAGTGGTGGTGCTCATGTTCAGAGGTCCTTGCCGCTCTTCTTCGCGTAGCGCACACGCACGGTGCGCTTCACGCCGTCCTTCGTCTGCTCCTCGACGCGGTGACCGACACGGGTCGGCTTCTTGGTCGAGGGGTCGACGAGGGCGACGTTGGAGATGTGGATCGGGGCTTCCATCGTCTCGATGCCGCCCGTCTTGGTGCCGCGCTGGGACTGGCCCACACGGTTGTGCTTCGTGACGTAGTTGACGCCCTCGACGATGACACGGTTCTGCTCGACGAGAACGTCGAGCACCTTGCCCTGCTTGCCGCGGTCGCCGCCCTTGTCCTGCTTCTTTCCCGTGATGACCTGGACGAGGTCACCCTTCTTGATCTTGGCCATGGGGTCAGATCACCTCCGGTGCGAGCGAGACGATCTTCATGAACTTCTTGTCGCGAAGCTCACGACCGACCGGTCCGAAGATGCGGGTGCCGCGGGGCTCCCCGTCGTTCTTCAGGATGACGGCGGCGTTCTCGTCGAACTTGATGTAGGAACCGTCGGCACGACGGGTCTGCTTGACGGTACGGACGATGACGGCCTTGACCACATCGCCCTTCTTGACGTTGCCGCCGGGGATCGCGTCCTTGACGGTCGCGACGATGATGTCGCCGACACCGGCATAGCGACGGCTGGAGCCGCCGAGCACACGGATCGTGAGCAGCTCCTTGGCGCCGGTGTTGTCGGCGACCTTGAGGCGGGACTCAGTCTGGATCATTTCTTACTTCGCCTTCTCGAGGATCTCGACCAGGCGCCACCGCTTGGTTGCGCTCAGGGGCCGGGTCTCGTTGATGAGCACGAGGTCGCCGATGCCGGCGCTGTTCTGCTCGTCGTGCGCCTTGACCTTGGACGTGCGACGGATCACCTTGCCGTAGAGCGGGTGCTTCACGCGGTCCTCGACCTCGACGACGATCGTCTTGTCCATCTTGTCGCTGACGACGTAGCCACGACGCGACTTGCGGTAGCCACGGGCGTCGACGTCGCGCACGTCGCGCGCGGCCGACTCGTGACCGGTGGCGGACGTCTCGACGACGGCCTCGGCGGCCGGCGCCTTCTTGGCGGCCTTCTTCTCGGTGGTCTCAGCCATCACTCGGCCTCTTCCTTCGTGGCCTCGGCAGCGTCATCCGCCTTCTTGGCCTTGGTCTTCTTCGCCTTGGACGCGACCTCGACGGGCGCGGGCGTGGCACGGATGCCGAGCTCGCGCTCGCGGATCACGGTGTAGAGCCGCGCGATGTCGCGCTTGACGGCGCGGATGCGACCGTGGCTCTCGAGCTGGCCCGTGGCCGACTGGAAGCGCAGGTTGAACAGCTCTTCCTTGGCCTTGCGCAGCTCCTCGACGAGGCGCTGGTCCTCGAACGTGTCCAGCTCGCTCGGAGCGAGCGTCTTGGTTCCGACGGCCATTACGCGTCGCCCTCCTCGCGCTTGATGATGCGTGCCTTCAGGGGCAGCTTGTGAATTGCACGGGTCAGGGCCTCGCGAGCGAGCTGCTCGTTGACGCCCGCGACCTCGAAGAGGACGCGACCCGGCTTGACGTTGGCGACCCACCACTCCGGCGAGCCCTTACCGGAACCCATGCGGGTCTCGGCCGGCTTCTTCGTGAGAGGACGGTCGGGGTAGATGTTGATCCACACCTTGCCGCCACGCTTGATGTGACGGGTCATCGCGATACGAGCGGACTCGATCTGACGGTTCGTCACGTACGCGGGCGTGAGGGCCTGGATGCCGAACTCGCCGAAGGAGACCTTCGTGCCGCCGGTGGCCTGGCCCGAGCGACCCGGGTGGTGCTGCTTGCGGTACTTGACCTTACGGGGAATAAGCATTATGCCGATGCTCCTTCTGCGACGGGCGCCTCGTTGCGGGGCGCGCGACGACGGTCGCCGCCACGGTCGTCGCGACCGCGGGGTGCCTTCGGCGCGTTCGCCTGCTCGCGCGCGAGCTCCTTGTTGGTGAGGTCGCCCTTGTAGATCCAGACCTTCACGCCGATGCGGCCGAAGGTGGTCTTGGCCTCGTAGAAGCCGTAGTCGATGTTCGCGCGCAGCGTGTGCAGCGGAACGCGACCCTCGCGGTAGAACTCCGAGCGGCTCATCTCGGCGCCGCCGAGGCGGCCCGAGACCTGGATGCGGATGCCCTTGGCACCGGCGCGCTGAGCGCCCTGCAGGCCCTTGCGCATCGCGCGGCGGAAGGCCACACGTGCGGAGAGCTGCTCCGCGATGCCCTGGGCGACCAGCTGGGCGTCGGCCTCGGGGTTCTTGACCTCGAGGATGTTCAGCTGGATCTGCTTGCCGGTGAGCTTCTCGAGGTCGGCGCGGATGCGCTCGGCCTCGGCGCCGCGGCGACCGATCACGATGCCGGGGCGGGCGGTGTGGATGTCGACGCGCACGCGGTCACGCGTCCGCTCGATCTCGATGCCGCTCACGCCGGCGCGGTCCAGCTGCGTCTGCAGGAGCTTGCGGATCTTGATGTCCTCGGCCACGTAGTCGGCGTAACGCTGTCCCGGCTTCGTGGAGTCGGAGAACCAGCGCGACACGTGGTCCGTGGTGATGCCGAGGCGGAAGCCGTAGGGGTTGACCTTCTGTCCCATTACTTGCTCGCCTTCTTGTTCGTGGAGCCAGCCGCCGCCTCGTCGACCTCGGGGGTCGCGAGCTGGATGGTGATGTGGCTCGTGCGCTTCTTGATCTGGAAGGCGCGACCCTGGGCGCGGGGGCGGAAGCGCTTGAGCGTCGACCCCTCGTCCACGTACGCGTTGGCCACGTACAGGTCCTGCTCGTCCAGGAACTCGCCGTCCTTGTCGGCCTTCACGCGGGCGTTGGCGACCGCAGCGGCGACGAGCTTGTAGATCGGCTCGCTGGCGCTCTGGGGCGCGAACTTCAGGATGGCCAGGGCCTCCTGAGCCTGCTTGCCCTTGATGAGCGCGACGACACGACGAGCCTTCTGAGGGGTCACGCGAATGTGCTTGACGCGTGCGATGGAATCCACCATGTCTCTCCTCCTCTAGTCCTCTCCAGGATCACCACCGCGTCAGCGGCGGCGACCCTTCTTGTCGTCCTTCTCATGGCCGCGGAAGGTGCGGGTGGGCGCGAACTCGCCCAGCTTGTGACCGACCATGGTCTCGGACACGAACACGGGGATGTGCTTGCGTCCGTCGTGCACGGCGATGGTGTGACCCAGCATGGCCGGGATGATCATCGAACGGCGCGACCAGGTCTTGATGACGTTCTTGGTGCCGGCATCGTTCTGCGAGACGACCTTGCGAAGCAGGTGCTCGTCGACGAAGGGGCCCTTCTTCAGGCTGCGAGGCATCTTCCTCTACTCCTACTTGCGCTTCTTGCCGGCATTGCGACGGCGGACGATGTACTTGTCGCTCTCCTTGTTGGCGTGGCGGGTGCGACCCTCAGCCTGGCCCCAAGGAGAGACGGGGTGACGTCCACCGGACGTCTTGCCCTCACCACCACCGTGCGGGTGGTCGACCGGGTTCATCGCGACACCACGGACGGTGGGGCGCACGCCCTTCCAGCGCTTGCGGCCGGCCTTGCCCCAGTTGATGTTCGACTGCTCGGCGTTGCCGACCTCGCCGATCGTCGCGCGGCAGCGCGCGTCCACGTTGCGGATCTCACCCGACGGCAGACGAAGCTGCGCATACGGGCCGTCCTTGGCGACCAGACGCACCGACGCACCGGCCGAACGCGCCATCTTCGCGCCACCGCCGGGGCGGAGCTCGATCGCGTGGATGACCGTACCGGTGGGGATGTTCTTCAGCGGCAGGTTGTTGCCCGGCTTGATGTCGGCGCCCGGACCGGACTCGACGACGTCACCCTGCTGCAGCTTGTTCGGCGCGAGGATGTAGCGCTTCTCGCCGTCCAGGTAGTGCAGCAGCGCGATGCGTGCGGTGCGGTTGGGGTCGTACTCGATGTGTGCGACCTTGGCGTCCACGCCGTCCTTGTCGTTGCGACGGAAGTCGATGACGCGGTACTGGCGCTTGTGTCCCCCACCGATGTGACGGGTGGTGATGCGGCCCTGGTTGTTGCGGCCACCGGTCTTCGACAGCGGGCGCAGCAGCGACTTCTCAGGCGTCGATCGGGTGATCTCGGCGAAGTCGGCCACCGACGAACCGCGGCGACCCGGGGTCGTGGGCTTGTACTTGCGAATAGCCATGTTGGTTGTCCTCTATCCCAGCTGTCAGCCGACGGCCGTGAAGATGTCGATGGTGCCCGACTTCAGCGTGACGATGGCGCGCTTGGTGTCCTTGCGCTTGCCGGTGCCGAAGCGGGTGCGGCGGGACTTGCCCGTGCGGTTGAGCGTGTTGACCGCGGCGACCTTGACGCCGAAGATCTTCTCGATCGCGAGCTTGATCTCGGTCTTCGAGGAGCGGGGGTCCACCAGGAAGGTGTACTTGCCCTCGTCGATGAGCCCGTAGCTCTTCTCCGAGACGACCGGCTTCAGGATGATGTCGCGCGGGTCCTTGTTGACGGAGACGTTCATGCCGAGACCTCCTCGGTGGTGGCGCTCTTGGACGCGACGAACGCGTCGTAGGCGGCCTTGGTGAAGACGATGTCGTCCGAGACGAGCACGTCGTAGGCGTTCAGCTGGTCGAACGTGAGCACGTGGACGTACGCGAGGTTGCGCACGCTCTTGACGCTCAGCTCGTCGTCGCGCTCGATGACGACCAGGACGTTCTTGGTCGGCGCGAGCTCGGCGAGGACGGCCGCAGCGGCCTTCGTCGACGGGGCGCCCTCGATGCCGAACGAGTCGACGACGTGGAGACGGCCACCGCGAGCACGGTCGCTCAGCGCGCCCAGCAGGGCGGCGGCGATCATCTTCTTGGGGGTGCGCTGCGCGTAGTCACGCGGCTTCGGACCGTGGACGATGCCACCACCGGTCATGTGCGGCGCGCGGATCGAGCCCTGGCGGGCGTTACCCGTGCCATTCTGCTTGAAGGGCTTGCGGCCGGCACCGGAGACCTCGCCACGACGCTTGGTCGAGTGCGTGCCCTGGCGCGCCGCGGCGAGCTGCGCCACGACGACCTGGTGGATGAGGGGGATGTTCGTCTTGACGTCGAACAGCGCGGCGGGCAGCTCGACCGAGCCGGCCTTCTTGCCGTTGGGGCTGTGGACGTCGAGCGCGAGAGTCGAGTCAGCCATGATCAGGCACCCTTCACTGCGTTGCGGACGTAGACGATGCGGCCACGCGCGCCGGGGACGGCGCCCTTGACGAGCAGCAGGCCCTTCTCGGCGTCGACGGCGTGCACCGTGAGGTTGAGGACGGTCACGCGCTCGCCACCCATACGGCCGGCCATGCGCATGCCCTTGAAGACGCGGCTCGGGGTCGACGAGGCGCCGATCGAACCGGGCTTGCGGTGGTTGCGGTGCGCACCGTGCGACGCGGAGACGCCCTTGAAGTTGTGGCGCTTCATGACGCCCGCGGTGCCCTTGCCCTTGCTGGTGCCGACGACGTCGACCAGCTGGCCGGCCTCGAAGGTGCCGTCCACGGTGAGCTCCTGACCGAGTGAGTAGTCAGCGGCATCCGCGGTGCGCACCTCGGTGAGGTGGCGACGGGGGGTCACACCGGCAGCCTCGAAGTGGGCCGTCAGCGGCTTGTTGACCTTGCGGGGGTCGATCTGGCCGTACGCGATCTGCACGGCGGTGTAGCCGTCACGCTCGGGCGTGCGCACCTGGGTGACCACGTTGGGGGCCACCTCGATGACGGTGACGGGAACGAGCTTGCCGTTCTCGTCCCAGACCTGGGTCATGCCGAGCTTGGTGCCGAGCAGGCCCTTGGAAACCTTTTCGTTGATGTGTGCCATGACCGGGACCTCAGAGCTTGATCTCGATGTTGACGTCGGCCGGGAGGTCGAGGCGCATCAGCGAGTCGACGGCCTTGGGCGTCGGGTCGATGATGTCGATCAGGCGCTTGTGGGTGCGCATCTCGAAGTGCTCGCGGCTGTCCTTGTACTTGTGGGGCGACCGGATGACGCACACGACGTTCTTCTCGGTCGGAAGGGGCACGGGGCCCACGACGGTGGCGCCTGCGCGGGTCACCGTGTCGACGATCTTGCGCGCCGACGTGTCGATGACCTCGTGGTCATACGACTTCAGGCGAATGCGGATCTTCTGTCCCGCCATTGTCTGCTCACTCTCTTTCTCGCGTCGTACCTCGGGGGCATTGGACGCACATGGCACAGGGTTCTGTGCCGGGCACTTGCGCACCACTGTTCTGATGTCAGTTCCGACGCCATCCGTGCGCACGCGCACGGATCCCGTTTCCGGGAGAGGTCGGATTGTCGTGTTCTGCTGCCCGCGGCCTAGGTCAACGCGCCTTTCCGGAGAGGAGGCGCCGCCTATGCACTGCCCTGGCAGTGATCCCGCGTCGCGCTGACGCGCACGCAGGAATGTGGAACTGGTCTAGTCTACGTGCCACTCGGGCGTGTCGCAAACCCGGGCGTGTCGCGCCTCGCACCGGGTCCTCCGGGACGACGACACCCCCGGGAGCACGGGGCTCCCGGGGGTGTCGTTCCTGCGATGTGGTTACTTCAGGATCTTGGTGACGGTACCGGCACCGACGGTGCGTCCACCCTCACGGATCGCGAAGCCGAGGCCGTCTTCCATGGCGATCGGCTGGATGAGCTCGACCGACATCTCGGTGGTGTCACCGGGCATGACCATCTCGGTGCCCTCGGGCAGCGTGATGACGCCGGTCACGTCGGTGGTACGGAAGTAGAACTGCGGGCGGTAGTTCGTGAAGAACGGGTTGTGGCGGCCGCCCTCCTCCTTGGACAGGATGTACGCCGTGCCCTCGAAGTTGGTGTGCGGGGTGACCGAACCGGGCTTGACGACGACCTGGCCGCGCTCGACGTCGTCACGCTTGGTGCCACGAAGGAGCAGACCACAGTTCTCGCCGGCCCACGCCTCGTCGAGCTGCTTGTGGAACATCTCGATACCCGTGACGATGGTCTTCTGCGTCGGGCGGATGCCGACGATCTCGACCTCGGAGTTGATGGCCAGCGTGCCACGCTCGGCGCGGCCCGTGACGACCGTGCCACGACCGGTGATCGTGAAGACGTCCTCGATGGGCATCAGGAAGGGCTTGTCCTTGTCGCGCACCGGGTCCGGGATGGACTCGTCGACGGCAGCCATGAGCTCGACGATCGACTCGACCCACTTCTCGTCGCCCTCGAGAGCCTTCAGGCCCGAGACGCGCACGACGGGGGCGTTGTCGCCATCGAAGTCCTGCGAGCTGAGCAGCTCACGGACCTCGAGCTCGACGAGCTCCAGGATCTCCTCGTCGTCGACCATGTCGCTCTTGTTGAGCGCGACCAGCAGGTAGGGCACGCCGACCTGCTTGGCGAGCAGGACGTGCTCACGCGTCTGCGCCATCGGGCCGTCGGTGGCGGCGACCACGAGGATCGCGCCATCCATCTGAGCGGCACCGGTGATCATGTTCTTGATGTAGTCGGCGTGGCCGGGCGCGTCGACGTGCGCGTAGTGGCGCTTCGGGGTCTCGTACTCGACGTGCGAGATGTTGATCGTGATACCACGCTGACGCTCTTCGGGAGCCGAGTCGATCGACGCGAAGTCACGCTGCACGTTGGTCGCCGACGGGTACTTGTCGGCGAGCACCTTCGAGATGGCAGCGGTGAGCGTGGTCTTGCCGTGGTCGACGTGACCGATCGTTCCGATGTTGACGTGCGGCTTGGTCCGCTCGAACTTGGCCTTGGCCACTGGGTCCTCCTCAGGACATTCGTGTAGAGGTTCCGGGCGCTGGATTGCGACCGGGGCTCTACGGGGGTGGGTGTCAGTCTAGACGACTGGGTCTGTATTCAGTTTGCGCGGATGCTGTGCGCGGGACTCTCTGCGTAGAGGGTCCCGCGCCCGGCATCCAGGGCGTTACTCGCCCTTGTTCTTCTGGACGATCTCGTCGGCGACGGCCCGGGGGACCTCGGCGTACGAATCGAACTCCATCGAGTACACGGCGCGGCCCGACGTCTTCGAACGCAGGTCTCCGATGTAGCCGAACATCTCCGACAGCGGCACCAGGGCGCGGACGATCTTGATGCCCGAGCCGTCCTCCATCGACTGGATCTGGCCACGACGCGAGTTCAGGTCGCCGATGACGTCACCCATGTACTCCTCGGGCGTACGCACCTCGACGGCCATCAGCGGCTCGAGGATCGCGGGGCTGGCCTTGCGGATGGCCTCCTTGAATCCCATCGAGCCGGCGATCTTGAACGCCATCTCGGAGGAGTCGACGTCGTGCGACGCACCGTCGAGCAGGATCGCCTTGACGCCCACGATGGGGTAGCCGGCGAGCACGCCGACGTTCATCGCGTCCTGGAAGCCCTGGTTGGTCGGCTCGATGTACTCGCGCGGGATGCGGCCACCGGTGACCTTGTTCTCGAACTCGTACGTCTTCTCGGAAGCGAGGTCGAGCGGCTCGAGTGCGAACTGGATCTTCGCGAACTGACCCGAACCACCGGTCTGCTTCTTGTGCGTGTAGTCGTGACGCTCGACGGCCTTCTTGATCGTCTCGCGGTACGCGACCTGGGGCTTTCCGACGTTGGCCTCGACGTTGAACTCGCGCTTCATGCGGTCCACGAGGATGTCGAGGTGCAGCTCGCCCATGCCCTTGATGACCGTCTGGCCGGTGTCGGGGTTGAGCTCGGTGCGGAAGGTCGGGTCCTCTTCGGCCAGCTTCTGGATCGCGGTGCCCAGCTTCTCCTGGTCGGCCTTGGTCTTCGGCTCGATGGCGACCTCGATGACGGGCTCGGGGAACGTCATCGACTCCAGCACGACGGGCTCGGCCGGGTCGGTCAGGGTGTCACCGGTCGTGGTGTCCTTCAGGCCGATGACGGCGTAGATGTTGCCGGCCGCGACCGCGGGGACCGGGATCTCCTTGTTGGCGTGCATCTGGAAGATCTTCCCGATGCGCTCCTTCTTGCCCTTGGTCGAGTTGATGACCTGCGCTCCCGAGTCGAGGCGACCCGAGTAGACGCGGATGTAGGTGAGGCGACCGAAGAACGGGTGCACGGCGACCTTGAACGCCAGCGCCGCGAACGGGTCGTTCGCGTCGGGGTGACGCTCGATGATCGTGTCGTAGTCCTTCGGGTCGTGCGCCTCGATGGCGCCGACGTCGAGCGGGTTCGGCAGGTAGTCGATGACCGCGTCGAGCATGGGCTGCACGCCGCGGTTCTTGAACGCCGAGCCACACAGGACCGGGTAGATCTCCGAGGCGACGGTCAGCTTGCGGATCGCGGTCTTGATCTCGGCTACCGTCAGCTCTTCGCCGCCGAAGTACTTCTCGAGCAGCGCCTCGTCGGTCTCGGCGACCGTCTCGAGCAGCTTCTCGCGGTACTCGGCCGCGCGGTCGGCGAGGTCGGCCGGGATCTCCTGGATCTCGTACTTGGCGCCCATGGTGACATCACCCTTGGCATCGCCGGGCCACACCAGCGCGCGCATCTCGACGAGGTCGATGACCCCGACGAAGTTGCTCTCCGCGCCGATGGGCAGCTGGAGGACGAGCGGCTTGGCACCGAGACGGTTCACGATCGTGTCCACCGTGAAGTAGAAGTCCGCGCCGAGCTTGTCCATCTTGTTGACGAAGCAGATGCGCGGGACGTTGTACTTGTCCGCCTGACGCCACACCGTCTCGGACTGGGGCTCGACGCCCTCCTTGCCGTCGAAGACGGCGACCGCGCCGTCGAGGACGCGGAGCGAGCGCTCCACCTCGACCGTGAAGTCGACGTGGCCCGGGGTGTCGATGATGTTGATCTGGTTCTTGTTCCAGTAGCAGGTCACGGCGGCAGACGTGATCGTGATGCCGCGCTCCTTCTCCTGCTCCATCCAGTCGGTCGTCGAGGCGCCGTCGTGCGTCTCGCCGATCTTGTGGTTGACACCCGTGTAGAACAGGATGCGCTCGGTCGTCGTCGTCTTGCCGGCATCGATGTGCGCCATGATGCCGATGTTGCGGACCTTGTTGAGGTCGGTGAGCACTTCTTGTGCCACGGGGTGTCCTTACGTGTAGTGACGGATGTCGCGGAGCGACCGGCCGGGGGTCACCCGGCCGGTCGCCGAGACGCTGTTTACCAGCGGTAGTGCGCGAAGGCCCGGTTCGACTCGGCCATCTTGTGGGTGTCCTCGCGGCGCTTGACCGCGGCACCGAGGCCGTTCGAGGCGTCGAGGATCTCGTTCTGCAGACGCTCGGTCATCGTCTTCTCACGACGACCCTTCGCGTAGCTGACGAGCCAGCGCAGCGCGAGGGTGTTCGCGCGGTGCGGCTTGACCTCGACCGGCACCTGGTAGGTCGAGCCGCCGACGCGGCGGCTCTTGACCTCGAGGGTGGGACGGACGTTGTCGAGCGCCTTCTTGAGCGTCGCGACGGCGTCCTGGCCGTTCTTGGCCTCGACGCCCTTGAGCGCGTTGTAGACGATCGACTCGGCGAGCGACTTCTTGCCGTCGACGAGGATCTTGTTCACCAGCTGGGTGACGATCGGAGCACCGTAGACCGGGTCGTTGACGACGACGCGGCGAGGTGCGGGTCCCTTGCGAGGCATCGGACTCAGCCCTTCTTGGCGCCGTAGCGGCTACGGGCCTGCTTGCGGTTCTTGACGGCCTGGGTGTCCAGGGCGCCGCGAACGATCTTGTAGCGGACACCGGGGAGGTCCTTCACACGACCTCCGCGGACGAGCACCAGCGAGTGCTCCTGCAGGTTGTGGCCCTCGCCCGGGATGTAGGCCGTGACCTCGGTACCGTTGCGGAGCTTCACACGGGCGACCTTGCGCATGGCCGAGTTCGGCTTCTTGGGCGTGGTCGTGTAGACGCGGGTGCAGACACCCGCCTGCTGAGGGTTCGCCTTCAGGGCGGGCGCCTTGGTCTTGGTGACCTTCGGCGAGCGCCCCTTGCGAACCAACTGCTGAATGGTTGGCACGTTCTCTCCTTCTCAGGCCGTGCGGTCTTCTCGTCCGCACGGGTGCTGCACGGTGACAGCGATGGTGGTTTCACCACAGATCCACCGGCGCGGCGGTGTGCCGAGCGTGTGGTGGTGGATATGCCGTGGGGGCGGCCTGTTCGCAGACCGGTCCCGAGCGTGTGCACCCGCTCCGTCCGGAGGCCGTGGCACAACGGACGGCGCGCATGTGCGCACACCCAGTCAATACTACGCCGTATGACGAAGTCGGGCAAACGCGCTCGGTGAGTCGCGGCGTCGTCCGCTCAGCGTTCGAGGCGCTGCAGGTGGAACTCCTCATCGCCGAGGAAGAAGCGTTCCCCGGCATCGATCTTCGACCCCGGCTCGACCTCGACCTCTTCGCCCATCAGCGTGCGCACGAGCACGCCGTTGGTGGAGGCGAGATCGGTGATCGTCCAGGTGTCCTCGCGGCGTTCGAGACGCGCATGCGTCTTCGACACCGTGAGCGCCTCCCCGGGCACGGCGACGAGCTGGGCGCTCGGGAACGCCGCGTCGCCCGTCGGGCGGCGCCCGAGGATGACGATGTCGGCGGTGAGCGGCACGGGCGCGCCCACGACCGGCACGAGCTGCCAGGTGGGCCTGCGGGCCCGGCGGGTGATGACCGTCTGGTCGATGTCGATGTCGTCGGCATCGTCGTCGTGTCGATGTTGCGCGGCCACCGCGCTCGCCGCGGACCGCGGTGAGCCCGCAGCCGGCGAGCCGATGACCGCGGACACCTCTCCGGACAGCTCCGGGAAGCCGTCGGGCTCGTGCGGCGCGACCGC
>CANSLE010000007.1 GCA_947647645.1 uncultured Microbacterium sp. | reverse complement strand
CTGGGCCCAATCCTTCTCCTTGGGGGGCGTTCGGGGGCCCTTTTGGGGGGGTAGGGGGGGGGGGTGGTCCGCGGGGGGCGGGCCCCCCCCCCTACGTGATGCGCGCGACGCCACGGCGCTGACAGCGCGACTCGTCGCCGCGGAGGCATCGGCGCGATCGCTGGGCGAGCAGCTCGATCAGCAGCGTGCGCTGACGCGCGACCTTGGCGCGCAGGCGCGCGCGGACCAGACCGCGCAGCAGGAACGCGAGCGACGCGAGCAACTGGTCCTGCGCGCACTGGCTCCCGTGCAGGAGTCGTTGCAGGCGATGCAGCAGAAGGTCGCCGACCTCGAGCGCGACCGTCAGGTCCAGTACGGATCGCTCGCCGAGCAGTTGCGCGCGGCACACGCATCGGACGAGGCCCTCCGCGCGACCACCGAGTCCCTCGCCGGCGCCCTCCGCTCCAACGCGACACGCGGCGTCTGGGGCGAGACCCAGCTGCGCCGGGTCGTCGAATCCGCGGGGCTCACGCGCTACGTCGACTTCGACCTGCAGTCGTCCGTGTCCTCGGACGCCGGCGACGGACGGCCCGACATGATCGTTCGTCTCCCGGGCGGGACGTCCCTTGCGGTCGACGCGAAGGTACCACTCGACGCCTACCTCGAGGCGTCCGCGATCCCGCTGACCGCTCAGGGCGACGAAGGGGCCCGACGCGCGGCTCTCCTGCAACGACACGTGAAGGCGGTGCGTGCCCACGTCGACGCACTCGCCAAGAAGGCGTACTGGAGCGGCCTGGATTCGAGTCCGGAGTTCGTCGTGTGCTTCCTTCCGAACGAGGCACTGCTCGCCACCGCTCTCGAGGAGGATCCGACGCTGCTCGACCACGCGTTCCGCCAGCGCGTAGCCCTCGCCTCCCCCGTCAACCTGTGGGCGGTGCTGAAGACGGTGGCCTACACGTGGACCCAGCAGGAGGTGTCCACCGAGGCGCGACGACTGTTCGATCTCGGGACCGAGCTGTACCAGCGTCTGGGGAGCCTCGCGGGACACGCGGACGACCTCCGCCGGGCCATCGAGCGCACCGTCGACAGCTACAACCGGTTCGCGGGTTCGCTGGAGACCCGCGTGCTCGTCACCGCGCGGAAGTTCCCCGGCATCGATGAGACCAAGCTGGATGCCGCGGCAGCGCCCGAGACGATCGAGAAGTCACCGCGCAAGCTGGTCGCCCCTGAACTCATCGCCGCGGTCGCGGAGCCCGACGAGCGGGCGCCCGGGATGTCCGCCGACGTCGGCCCGCTCCGGGAGCGACTCTGACGGACGGGGACTCAGGCCGGGAAGAGGTTCAACAGACCGACGACGCCGAGGGAGACGGAGAAGAACGCCCCGATCATCCACCAGGCACTGACCTGGTGTCCCTCCGGCATCCTCCGCCGCAGCAGCACGTCCGGACGTCGCGCGGGGTCGACGGGGACACTGACCTGACCCGTTCTGGGACTGCTCGATGCTGCGGACATGTGACTCCCGGACTGCGTGGATGACGTCTGTGTCGCCGGTGACACCGATCCACATTCTGCCAGAGGTCGACCGGCGTGCCCGCACTCCGGCCCCGCACGTCGCAAGATCACGCGACGTCAGCGTCCGCGCGCGGTCACAGCCACTTCGAGGTGAGGTGCTCCGACGAGATCCGCCGCAGGGTTCCCGAGGCGCCGCGCAGCACCACGCTCTCCGTGTAGACGAAGTCGCCGTCACGCCGCACACCGGCGACGAGCTCGCCGTTGGTGACACCCGTCGCGACGAAGATGGTGTTGCGCCCCTTCACGAGCTCGTCGGCTTCGTAGACGTAGTCGTCGAGTTTGAGACCGGCGTCGATGCCGCGCTGCTTCTCGTCGTCGTCGCGCGCCCAGAGGCGTCCCTGGATGTGCCCGCCAAGGGCCTTGATGGCGCATGTGGTCGCGACGCCCTCGGGACTGCCGCCGATGCCGATGCACATGTCGGTGCGCGCGTTGTGACGTGCGGCGTTGATGCCGCCGGCCACGTCGCCGTCGCTCATGAGGCGGGTGCCGGCACCCGCCTCGCGGATCTCCTCGATGAGCCGAGCGTGCCGGGGGCGGTTCAGCACCGAGACGACGAGCTCATCGACGGTCTTGCCGAGCGACTTCGCGAGGCGGCGGATGTTCTCGCCGACCGGGAGGCGGATGTCGACGACCCCGACGCCCGCAGGGCCGGTGACGATCTTGTCCATGTAGAAGACGCTGGAGGCGTCCAACATCGACCCGCGATCGGAGACGGCCAGCACGGACAGTGCGTTGTTGCGTCCCTCGGCGGTCAGCGCCGTGCCATCGATCGGGTCGACCGCGACGTCGCACTGCGGACCGCGCCCCGTGCCGACGTGCTCGCCGTTGTAGAGCATCGGGGCGTTGTCCTTCTCCCCCTCACCGATCACGATCACACCGTCGAAGTCCACCGTCGTGAGGAATGCACGCATCGCATCCACGGCGGCACCATCGGCCTTCTCCTTCTGCCCACGTCCGATGAAAGGCACCGAACGGATGGCCGCCGCCTCGGTCGCGCGTACGAGCTCCATCGCGAGGTTGCGGTCGGGGTGCAAAGGGCTCATGTCCGCGGTCAGGCTCACCATGTCGCCAGCCTAGAACCCGCAGCCGGTTTTTCGCGGCGCTTTCAGCGAACAGCTTGTGAAGGAATGGGCATTCTTTACCCATCGGCATGTACGGGTCGACGCTTTTGCCCGGTCGCCCCCTCACGGACCGACCCCGCGCTTCGGTAGGCTGACCGTGGAATCCCCGCAGAACTGAGGAGCAGAAATGCCTGTCGCCACCCCTGAGCAATACGCCGAGATGCTGGACCGCGCGAAGGCCGGTGGCTACGCGTTCCCCGCGATCAACGCCGCCAGCTCGCAGTCGATCAATGCCGTCCTGCAGGGCCTGACCGAAGCCGGCTCCGACGGGATCATCCAGGTGACGACCGGGGGCGCCGACTACTTCGCCGGCCACACCGTCAAGGGCCGCGCGACGGGAGCGCTCGCGTTCGCCAAGTTCGCCACCGAGGTCGCCAAGAACTACCCCATCACGGTCGCGCTGCACACCGACCACTGCCCGAAGCCGGCGCTCGAGGACTTCGTCCTCCCGCTGATCGCGGCATCCGAGGAAGAGGTGCGCGCCGGTCGCAACCCCATCTTCCAGTCGCACATGTGGGACGGGTCGGCCGTGCCCCTCGATGAGAACATCGAGATCGCCAAGGAGCTGCTCCCCCGCATGAAGAACATCAACGCCATCCTCGAGGTCGAGATCGGCGTCGTCGGCGGCGAGGAGGACGGCGTCAAGCACGAAGGCACCAACGACGCCCTGTACACGACGACCGGCGACGTCGCGAAGTTCGTCGATGCCCTCGGCCTCGGCGAGAAGGGCCGGTACATCGCCGCCCTCACCTTCGGCAACGTGCACGGTGTCTACAAGCCCGGCAACGTGAAGCTCAAGCCCGAGCTGCTCGGCGAGATCCAGGCCGGAATCGCCGAGAAGTTCGGCACGGGCGCGAAACCGCTCGACCTCGTCTTCCACGGCGGCAGCGGCTCGACCCCCGAGGAGATCGCTCTGGCGGTCGCCAACGGCGTGGTCAAGATGAACATCGACACCGACACCCAGTACGCGTTCACGCGCTCCGTGGCCGGCTTCATGTTCAGCAACTACGACGGTGTGCTGAAGGTCGACGGCGAGGTGGGCAACAAGAAGGCCTACGACCCGCGCGCGTGGGGCAAGGTCGCCGAGACCGCGATGGCGGCCCGCGTCGTCGAAGCCACTCAGCAGCTCGGATCGGCCGGTCGCTCGATCAGCATCTGATCATCGAACCGTCGACGAACGCCCCGGAGCCACACGGCTCCGGGGCGTTCGTCATCGAGGGCGGGCCGCACCCCACGCCGAGCGCGCCCGAAAGACCCTCACGTCGTGCGCGAGCGTCACCGCAGGAAGTGGGCGGCGATGGCGGGGTCGCCCAGCAGGGGCACCGTCAGGCACACCGTCGCGATGATGAAGGTGACGATCGCGCCGACCAGCGGGATCCACCACGACAAGTGTCGCGCCGCCAGGGACGCCCACGACAGCAGCGCCGTCAACAGCCACCCGCCGATGAACACGAACGCCGCGATGCGTCCCCAGAGCACGCCTTGCGCCGTGTTGGTGAACGTCGCATCGATGCCGGCGACCTGCATCCACGTCTGCGCGAACCCCGCGAAGTCCCACAGCTGCGGGACGGCGCTGAGCACCGTGACGAGGCCGTACGCCAGCAGCGCGAGCGTGATGACCCGGTCGGCGGTGCGTGTCGGTCGCGCGGCTGCGGTCGTCGCCGGCGCGGTGGGCGGGTGCGCGCGGCCGGGAACGGTGTGCGGCAGGGCGGTGTGGGAGTGCGACGGCTCGGAAGCGGGCTGTTGGATACGCGCCCGCTGCTCCTCCGGCGTCGCGTACTCGCCGTACTGGGGTCGCGGGCGAGGAGCATCGGCATCCGACGGCTGCCCCGTCGCCGGTGCGTCGCTCACGCGCGCGACCTCCCGCCCAGGGCACGGTCGTCCCGGCGCCCCGTCGCATCCTGGCGCAGCTCCTTGGGCAGCGAGAACATGAGGTCCTCCTCCGCGGTGCGCACCTGCTCGACATCGGCGTAGCCGGCGACGGCGAGATCGGCCAGTACCTCCTGGACCAGCACCTCGGGTACGGACGCACCGCTGGTCACACCCACGGTCTGCACGCCGTCGAGCCACTCCTGCTGGATCTCGTGGGCGTAATCGACCCGGTAGGCGGCCTTCGCGCCGTACTCGAGCGCGACTTCGACGAGGCGAACGGAGTTGGACGAGTTCGCCGACCCGACGACGATCACGAGGTCCGCGTCCTTCGCGACCTTCTTGATCGCCACCTGCCGGTTCTGGGTCGCGTAGCAGATGTCGTCGGAGGGCGGATCCTGCAGCTCGGGGAAACGCTCACGGAGACGGCGCACCGTCTCCATCGTCTCGTCGACCGACAGCGTCGTCTGCGACAGCCAGACCACCTTCGACGGGTCCTTCACCACGACCCGGTCGGCTTCGGCGGGAGAGTTCACCACGGTGACGTGATCGGGAGCCTCGCCCGCGGTCCCCTCGACCTCCTCGTGGCCGTCATGGCCGATGAGGAGGATCTCGAAGTCGTCGCGTGCGAACCGCACGGCCTCACGGTGCACCTTTGTCACGAGCGGACACGTCGCGTCGATCGCCTGGAGTCCCCGATCGGATGCCGCGGTCACGACGGCCGGCGAGACGCCGTGCGCACTGAACACGACGTGGGATCCCCCGGGCACCTCATCGACCTCTTCGACGAAGATCGCTCCTTTCGCCTCCAGCTCGGTGACGACGTGGATGTTGTGCACGATCTGCTTGCGCACGTACACCGGCGCGCCGTAGCGCTCGAGCGCCTTCTCCACCGCGATGACGGCTCGGTCGACGCCGGCGCAGTATCCACGGGGCGACGCGAGCAGCACCCGTTTGTGTCCGGGGACCGGGTTATCCTGAAGCCGTCCGCGCGGGCCTGGGACATGGGGCGTCGGGAGACGGATGGCTGTGCTGCTCACCCCTTGATTCTAGGGAGAGCGGGCTGAGTGAGGGCCGCATGTCGCGGCGGAAAGGCAGCGATGACTTCGTTCGCGTCCGCTCCCGGAGAGAGCGCACCTCCCGACGCCGTCGCGCCGCGCGATTCGCGCGCCGATGCGCCGACGTCGGTCTCCCGCCTGAATGAGACGATCCGCGGGTTCGTCTCCACGTGGGGTTCGGTGTGGGTCGAGGGTGAGATCACGGCGTGGAACGTGCGCGGCGGGCACGTGTTCGGG
The DNA here is from genome assembly GCA_947647645.1 of uncultured Microbacterium sp. Lineage (GTDB taxonomy): Bacteria > Actinomycetota > Actinomycetes > Actinomycetales > Microbacteriaceae > Microbacterium. The sequence continues at coordinate 18,590 of CANSLE010000007.1, read as the reverse complement.
CGGCTCAAGGACGCGAACGGCGACGCGATGATCTCCTTCCGCCTCTGGTCCTCGACGCTGCAGCGTCTCCCCGACGATCTGAAGGTCGGCGACCTCGTCGTCGCGTGCGTCAAGAGTGACTTCTTCGTGAAGACGGGCGACTTCACCTTCACCGTCTCGGCGATGCGGCACACGGGCCTCGGCGAGCAGCTGGAGAGGCTGGAGCGCCTCCGGTCCCGGTTGCGATCGGAGGGCCTCTTCGACGTGTCGCGCAAGAAGCGCCTTCCGTTCCTCCCGCAGGTGATCGGGCTGATCACCGGAGAACGCAGCGACGCCGAGAAGGACGTCCACCGCAACGCCGAACTGCGCTGGCCCGCCGTCCGCTTCCGCACGATCCACGCCGCCGTCCAGGGCGAGCGGTGCGTTCCCGAGACCATCGCCGCGCTGACCGCGCTCGACGCCGACCCCGAGGTCGATGTGATCGTCATCGCCCGTGGCGGCGGGGACCCGCAGACGCTCCTCGGCTTCAGCGACGAACGGCTCGTGCGCGCGGTGGCCGCGGCATCCACCCCCGTCGTCTCCGCGATCGGCCACGAGAACGACCACCCCCTCCTCGATGATGTCGCCGACCTCCGCGCGTCGACCCCCACCGACGCCGCGAAACGGATCGTGCCCGACGTCGCGGAGCAGCGCGCCCTCGTGCAGCAGCTGCGAAGCCGCGCCCGCAGCCGGCTCACCCAGCGCGTCGCGCACGACATCGCCCAACTCGAGCAGCTCCGCTCGCGCCCCGTCCTGCGCTCGCCGGAGTCGCTGCTGACCCCGCGTTCCCACGAGCTGTGGACGCTCGTCTCGCGCGGGCGCGATGTCGTCAGCCGACGCCTGGATGCCGCGGAGCGAACGACGGCGCAGCTGCGCGCATCGCTGCGCGCCCTGTCGCCGGGCGCCACCCTGGCGCGGGGATACGCGATCGCCCACCTGGACGGCGGGGTCATCGTCCGCGACGCTCGTCAGGCGCCCGCGGGGTCCGCCGTGGTCGTGACCGTGGCTGACGGGTCGTTCGCCGCACGGTCGGAGGGGGCCGTCGCCGAGGACGTCGGGACACCGTCCTAGAATGGAGCCCATGACCAGCGACACGGCCGCCGACGTCGCCGATCTCTCGTTCGAGCAGGCGCGGGACGAGCTCGTCCGGGTCGTCGCCGAACTCGAGCAGGGCGCCCCGACCCTCGAGCATTCCCTCGCGCTGTGGACACGCGGTGAGGCGCTCGCCGCGCGCTGCGAGGAGTGGCTGCTCGGCGCCAAACGACTGCTGGACGCCGCCCGCCCGGCGGACACGGAGTCCTGATGCCGTCCGGTCCACGCATCGTCGCCGAGCTCGGGCGTCCGGAGACCCCGGAGGAGACGGCCGACCGCAAGGCGGCCGCATCGCGCGCCTACCGCCAGAGCAAGACGTTTCGCAACCTCGTCGCCGCGCTCCTCGTGACCATGGCCGTCGTCGCCGTCGTCTACTTCGGGGTTCCCCGGGGGTCGCTTCAGGAGCGCGAGGAGGCGGATGTGGCCGCGGCGGCCCAGTCGGCGTCGGCGTCGCTCGGGCACCCTCTGCTCGTGCCGACCGTCCCCCGGGACTGGCGCGCGAACTCTGCCCGTCTCGAAGGCGGGATGTGGCGTATCGTCTACGCCCCGCCGACCGGATACGTCCGGGTCGCGCAGGGCGTCGACGCCGACCCGACGTGGGCCGCGAAGATGCTGGGTGGCTTCGCCCCCACCGGGAGCGTGACGATCGACGGCATCGTCTGGGACGAGTACGCGATCCCCGCCGCGTCGCGCACCGACACCGTCTCGTACGCCCTCTCGACCGCGGCCGGATCCGACACCGTCCTGATCTACGGGGCGACGGATGCCCCGACGGCCGCGACCGCCGCAATGGGCGTCACCGAACAGATCCGGACGCTGCGCGAGGAGAAGCGATGAGCACCACGGCCCGGCCCACGCCCCGCACCGTGTGGACGGAGATGCGCGAAGGTAACGCACGCTTCGTGGCGGGAGAGCCGCGGCATCCCCGTCAGGACGTCGAGCGCCGCAACGAGCTCGCCGCCGCCCAGACGCCCCGGGCGGCGCTCTTCGGGTGCGCCGACTCGCGGCTGGCCGCCGAGATCATCTTCGACCAGGGCCTCGGAGACCTCTTCGTGGTGCGCAACGCCGGTCAGGTCGCGTCCGACTCGGCGGTCGCGAGCCTCGAATACGCCGTCGCCGCGCTCGACGTGTCGCTGATCATCGTGCTCGCGCACGATGCGTGCGGAGCCGTCCGCGCAGCCATCGACTCGACCGCACTCGGCTCACCCGAGCTGCCCCCCCGCATCTGGCGCCTCATCGCGCGCATCGTGCCTGCCGCCCGGACGGTGCTCCGCGACACCGGCGGCGATGTCGACCCGCGTGAACTGGATGCCGAGGACGTCGGCCGCGAGCACCTCAAGAACACCGTCGACGACCTCCTCGCCTCATCGCGCCTCATCGCCGACGCGGTCGCCGAGGGCCGGCTGGGCATCGTGGGCGCGAACTACCGCCTCAACGAGGGCACCGCCGTTCCCCATGTGATGGTCGGCGTCGACCAGGACTGACGACGGCACCGCAGACAACGACGACAGAACACGCACAGGAAACGAGGACGTGACCGCCATGACCGCCACCACCGAGTACCGCATCGAGCACGACACGATGGGCGAGGTGCGCGTCCCCAAGGACGCGCTGTACGCCGCGCAGACGCAGCGTGCCGTGGAGAACTTCCCGATCTCGGGAACCGGACTCGAGTCGACCCAGATCGCCGCGCTCGCGCGCATCAAGAAGGCCGCCGCACTCGCCAACAAGGAGCTCGGCACCCTCGACGGCGCGATCGCGGACGCGATCGCCGCCGCGGCGGATGACGTCATCACCGGCCGTTACGACGCCCACTTCCCGGTGGACACCTATCAGACCGGCTCGGGCACCTCGTCGAACATGAACATGAACGAGGTCCTCGCCTCCCTCGCAACGCAGAGGCTCGGCGCGCCCGTGCACCCGAACGACCACGTCAACGCGTCGCAGTCGTCGAACGATGTGTTCCCGACGTCGGTCCATATCGCCGTCACACAGGCGCTCATCGACGACCTCATCCCGGCACTCGATCACCTCGCCGTCGCGCTGGAGGCGAAGGCCGAGCTCTGGAAGGACGCCGTGAAGTCGGGACGCACCCACCTCATGGACGCCACGCCCGTCACGCTGGGCCAGGAGTTCGGCGGCTACGCCCGTCAGATCCGGCTCGGCATCGAGCGGGTGCGCGCGGTGCTCCCCCGTGTGGGCGAGGTGCCGCTGGGCGGTACCGCCGTCGGCACCGGCATCAACACGCCGCTCGGCTTCCCGCAGAAGGTCATCGCCCTCCTCGCCGAGGAGACCGAGCTGCCGATCACCGAGGCGAAAGACCACTTCGAGGCGCAGGCCAACCGCGACGCACTCGTCGAGGCCTCGGGCGCCCTGCGCACGATCGCGGTGTCGCTCACGAAGATCAACAACGACCTGCGCTGGATGGGCTCCGGACCCAACACCGGTCTCGGAGAGCTGCACATCCCCGACCTCCAGCCGGGTTCCTCGATCATGCCGGGGAAGGTCAACCCGGTGGTCCCCGAGGCCACGCTCATGGTCTGCGCACGCGTGATCGGGAACGACGCGACCGTCGCGTGGGCCGGCGCGTCCGGGTCGTTCGAGCTCAATGTCGCGATCCCCGTCATGGGAACCGCCCTGCTCGAGTCGATCCGGCTGCTCTCGAACGCGATGCGCGTCCTCGCCGACAAGACCATCGACGGGCTGCAGGCGAACCTCGAACGCGCCGCCGCCCTCGCCGGCATGTCGCCGTCGATCGTGACGCCCCTCAACAAGCTCATCGGCTACGAGGCGGCCGCCAAGATCGCCAAGCACGCCGTCGCACAGGGCATCACCGTACGCGAGGCGGTCCTCGACCTCGGCTACGTGGAGCGCGGAGAGCTCACCGAGGGGCAGCTCGACGCCAAGCTCGACCTCCTCTCGATGACGCACCCGGGGTGATCCCCACCGAAGCGCCTCGGGGTCGATAATCAGAGGGTGAATCGCGCCGCAGGCCCCGCACGCAGCGGACGCCGTGCGCGTCCGCTCGAGGTCGTGGTCGCTGTCGTGGCGGCCGGGTTCGGATTCACGGCGGTGGCGCTTCTCACCCTGGAGGAGGCCACCGGCGACCGGGTCACCTGGATCGCGGTCGGCGTCTTCGCCGCCGCGGCGGTCATGACCCTCGCGGCGACAGCGGTCGCCGGGTGGTTCCTCCTCGGCGGCGAGGGGCGGCGACCGGCCGGGCTCCCTGAGGGCATCGACACGCCCGACGCCCTGTTCGATGCGCAACGCCGCCTTCTGGACGACGTACGCCACGAGTTGAAGACGCCGATCACGATCGTGCGTGGGCATCTGGAGCTGATGGATGCCGCGGATCCCGCCGATGTCGCGGCAACGCGGGCCCTCGGCATCGAGGAGCTCGATCGCATGACGCGTCTCATCGGGGACATCGACCTGCTCGCCGCGGTCGAGAGCGACAGCTTCACGATGGGCGACGTCGACCTCGCCGCGCTCACCCAGCGGGTCTCAGAGCTCGTCACCGTCATCGGCGGTCACGGCTGGACCGTGGAGCAGCGCGCGGTGGGCATCATCCACGGCGACCGCGACCGGCTGCTCCAGGCCTGGCTGCAGCTTGCCGACAACGCGGCGAAGTACACCCCGCCGGATTCCCCCATCGAGATCGGCAGCGCGGTGCACCCCTCGGGCGCGCAGCTCTGGGTGCGCGATCATGGTCCGGGGATCGCCCCGGCCGCGCGGCATCGGATCTTCCGCCGTTTCGACCGCGGGGGCGCCAGACGTACCGTCCGCGGCTCCGGGCTCGGGCTCGCGATCGTCGACGCGATCGCCCGCGCGCACGACGGCCGCTGCAGCGTCGCGGACACGCCCGGGGGCGGCGCGACGTTCACCATCGAGATCCCCATCGGCACGCAGGCGACTCTCCCGGCGCCGGTGCGCGCCGGGGACGTCGCCCAACAACGGGAGGCCACCGGATGACCCGCATCCTCATCATCGACGACGAACCGCACATCGTCTCCATGGTCACGCGTGCTCTGACGGCAGAGGGGCATGACACCGTCGCCTGCGACGACGGGCCCAGTGGCCTGGCGCGGGCGCTGCGAGGGGACATCGACCTGGTGATCCTCGACGTGGGACTCCCGACGATGGACGGATTCGACGTCCTCCGGCACCTCCGCGCGGACGGCGCGGAGCTGCCCGTCATCATGCTGACGGCGCGCAGTTCCGCGCGCGACGCCGTCGACGGGCTGGATGCCGGGGCCAGCGACTATGTGGCGAAGCCGTTCTCTCTCGCGGAGCTGATGGCGAGGGTGCGCTCGCGCCTGCGCGAACGCACCGGCGCCATCACGATGGTGCTGACGGCGGGCGACGTCAGCGTGGACCTCCTCACCCGGCGCACCATCGTCGCCGGACGGGAAGTGGATCTCTCGGCCCGCGAGTTCGCTCTGGCCGAGCAGTTCCTGCGCCACCGCGGAGAGGTGTTGACACGCGAGATGCTCCTCAGCCGCATCTGGGGACTGGACTTCGACCCCGGATCGAACGTGGTGGACGTCTACGTGCGCTATCTGCGTGCGAAGCTCGGCGCCGACCACATCGTGACCGTGCGCGGCGAGGGCTACCTGTGGGAATAGCCCTCGCCGAGCGTGGCGGCCTCTCCTAGCTCAGCTCGCCCTGCTCCAGCAGGTCGGTCACGAGCGCGGCGATGGCGGAGCGCTCCGAGCGTACGAGCGTCACGTGCCCGAACAGCCCGTGGCCCTTGAGCGTCTCGATCACTGAGGCGATGCCGTCGTGGCGACCGACGCGGAGGTTGTCACGCTGTCCGACGTCGTGCGTGAGCACGACACGGGAGTTCTGCCCGATCCGGCTCAGCACCGTGAGGAGCACATTGCGCTCGAGGGACTGGGCCTCGTCCACGATCACGAACGCGTCGTGGAGCGAGCGTCCGCGGATGTGTGTCAACGGCATGACCTCCAGCAGCCCGCGGGCGACGACCTCCTCGAGGACGTTGCCCGACACGACGGAGCCGAGCGTGTCGAAGACGGCTTGCCCCCACGGGTTCATCTTCTCGGCCTGATCCCCCGGCAGGTAGCCGAGCTCCTGGCCCCCCACGGCGAACAGCGGGCGGAAGACGATGATCTTCTTCTGCTGCTGACGCTCCAGCACGGCCTCCAGGCCCGCGCACAGAGCGAGGGCGGACTTGCCCGTGCCGGCGCGCCCGCCGAGGGACACGATGCCCACCTCCGGGTCGAGCAGGAGGTCGATCGCGATGCGCTGCTCGGCGCTGCGGCCGTGCAGGCCGAAGACGTCGCGGTCACCGCGCACGAGCCGGAAGGACCCGTCGCCGGTCACCCGACCGAGCGCCGACCCCCGTTCGGAGTGGATGACGAGCCCGGTGTTCACCGGGAGGCCGCGCACCTCGTCGCTCGTCGCGACCTCGCTCTCATACAGGTCGCTGATGTCGTCGCCGGAAACGGCGATGTCGGCGATGCCCGTCCAGCCGCTGTCGATGGCCTGCTCGGCGAGGTACTCCTCCGCGTGGATGCCGAGGGAGGCGGCCTTGACGCGCATGGGCAGGTCCTTCGAGACGACCGTCACCTCCTGGCCCTCCTGGGCGAGGTGCATGGCGACGGAGAGGATCCGCGTGTCGTTGTCGCCCAGACGCATACCCGCGGGAAGGACGGACGGGTCGGTGTTGGTGAGTTCGACGCGCAAGGTCCCGCCCTCTCCGACGGGGACCGGGAAGTCGAGACGCCCGTGCTCGACGCGCAACTCGTCGAGGTGGCGCAGCGCCTGGCGCGCGAAGTAGCCGATCTCCGGATCGTGGCGCTTGCCCTCCAACTCGGTGATCACGACCACCGGGACGACGACAGAGTGCTCCGCGAAGCGGAAGAACGCCCGCGGATCGCTCAGGAGGACGGAGGTGTCGAGGACATAGGTGCGCAGATCGGTGTCCGCGGCCTCCCCGACGATGTCATCGATCCGGCGTTGCTGCAGTGAAGCCCGTGTGGTCACAACTCACTCCCGCCCCGGGTGGAGCACCCGGCAGTCTCGAGTCGACCGTGGCCACGAGTCGTGGAAAGGCCGACCCGACCGGGCGCCTTGCCCGATGTGATGACCGTACGGCCGGGAGCGCGGCCGCGTCATCCGCGACACGCCGCGGGAAGGTGACGAGCGCGTTAACGCCCGGTGTCAGCCCTCGGCCGTGGCGTCGTCGCCCGGGAGACCGACCGCGACCGGCGCCGCGATCGCCCGCGCGGGGGTGACGCCGTCGGCATCCGGAAGGGAGAGCCCGCCGGGCGCGAGATCCACGATGACGCGGTTCGCGGCGACCTCCGCGAGCGCATCGTCGAGGAGGAGGAGGCTGTCGGCTGCGGTGCCTGCGTGGGGCGCGACGCGGATCGTCGCCCCCCGCGCGGTCACGGTCACGCCGCTGTTGGCGAGGGCGGCGGCCAGCGGTGCGGCGTCCGGGGTGGCCGGCAGCAGCGTCACGATGCCGGCATGTCGCTCGCGCGGCGTCAACACCGGAACGGCGTGCCGGTCGGCGAGATCCATCACATCCTGCGCCCGCGATCGCACCTCTGCCGCGATCGACGCGATGCCCGCGTCCGTCATCTCACGCAGCGCGGCCGCCAGCCGGCCGGCGGCAAGCGGATCGATCGGTGCGAGCTGGTAGGCGGCCGCGGTCGACAGCGGGGCGGGAACGCCGGCGCTCGTCACATCGCCCTGCATACCCGAGATCCCCGAGAGCACGGGCTCGATCCTCTCGCGGGCGCGATCGGAGAAACGAGCGAAGCCGGTTCCCCGCCCCGCCCGCAGCCACTTGTAGCCGTTCCCGCAGACGACGTCGGCGGCCGTCCAGTCGATGTCTGCCACGCCGAAGCCCTGGATCGCGTCGACGATGAGCAGGCGGTCACCGATGAGCTCGCGCAGCGCGGCGATGTCGGCGAGCGCGCCGGTACGGTAATCGACCAGGCTGACGGCGACGGCCGTGACCGTGTCGTCGAGCGCCTCGGCGACGGCATCCGCCGTGACGATCCCCTCGGGCGGATCGATCTCCCGCACGGTCAGACGGCATCGGGAGTCCTGCGCGCGCCGGGCCGTCACCCGCAGCGCGGGGAACTCCTGCGCCGACACGACGACCGTCCCCGACAGACCCTGCATCGCGTGCGCGAGCCCGTGCGTGGTGGACGGCTGCAGCACGATCTCGTCGGTCGGGCAGGCGAGGATCTGGGCGACGAGCCCGCGAGCCTCATCCACACGCTCCGTGACGAGATCGATCCCCGAGCGCCGACCGCTGCCGAGCAGTTCGGCGTCCGCCGACGTCTCGGCGCGCACGGCGGGAGAGAGCGGGCCGAACGCGGCCCAGTCCAGATAGCCCGCCCCGCTATCGAAGGTCTCGAGGTAAGGCTCCAGGTCGTTCACGTCTGACATTGTCCCACGCAGGCGCGGGCTCATCCCCCGTAGCGGCGATCGCGCGTGGCATAGTCACGGATGGCGCGGAGGAAGTCGACCTCTCGCAGATCGGGGCCCAGTGCCTCCACGAAGTAGAACTCCGAGTGGGCCGACTGCCAGAGGAGGAAGTCGCTCAGACGCTGCTCCCCGGAGGTACGGATCACGAGGTCGGGATCCACCTGACCGCCCGTGTAGAGATGCTCGCCGATCTGCTCCGGCGTGAGGCTGGCGGCCAGCTCCTCGAGGGAGCCGCCGCTCTCGTGGTGCTTCGCGATGATGCTCCGGACCGCGTCGACGATCTCCCCGCGACCGCCGTAGCCGACCGCGAGGTTGACGTGCAGCCCCGTGTTGCCCGCCGTCCGCTGCTCCGCCGTCCGCAGCACGCGCGCCAGATCGGGTGGCAGGATCTCCGCCCGACCGACGTGCTGCACCCGCCAGCCCGGCTCGTGCGAGAGCTTGTCGGCGAGCTCGGCGATGATCTCGATGAGGTCGGCGAGCTCCTGGGAGTCGCGCTTGGTGAGGTTGTCGGTCGACAGCAGGTAGAGCGAGACGACGCGGATGCCGAGGTCATCGCACCAGCGGAGGAACTCGTGCATCTTCGCGGCGCCGGCGCGGTGGCCGTGGGCGACGGTCGGGAACCCGGCTTGACGCGCCCAACGGCGGTTGCCGTCGATCATCATCGCCACGTGATGCGGAACGGTGTCGGGGGTGAGTTCGCGGCGTAGGCGCGAACTGTAGAGGCGATAGAGGAAGCCTCGCCCCTCGCCCGAACCGGTGGGTGTCACGCTTCTACGCTACCGCGCGCACCGGTGCGGGCGAGTGTCGCCCCCGCACGTGCGCGACGGGGCATACGGGCAGGCGTAGGCTCGGTCCTGTGACCGAACACGCAGCCCCCGAGGGCGCGGACATGCCCCAGCTTCCCCTTCTGGAGGCCGCTTCCGTCAGTGCGCAGGTCGATCTGAAGCCGTCCTGGCGCGGCTGGATCCACGCCGGCACCTTCCCGGTGGCGATCGCCGCCGGGATCGTGCTGATCGCGCTCGCCGAAGGTGCGGCGGCGAAGTGGGCGGCCGCCGTGTTCATGGCGACCTCGCTCCTGCTGTTCGGCAACTCCGCGCTCTACCACCGGTTCGACTGGGGACCGACGACGAAGGCCGTGCTCAAGCGGATCGATCACGCCAACATCCTGCTGCTCATCGCCGGCACCTACACACCCATCGCCGTCCTCGCCCTGTCCCCGGGCAAGGGCGCGCTGCTTCTGGTGCTCGTCTGGTCCGGCGCACTCCTCGGCATCCTCTTCCGCGTCTTCTGGATCCACGCGCCGCGCTGGCTGTATGTCGCGCTCTACCTGCTCTTGGGCTGGGCCGCCGTGATGTACCTCGTCGACCTCATGACAGCCAACCTCGCCATGATGATCCTCGTCATCGTGGGGGGTCTGCTCTACACCGCCGGCGCGATCATGTACGCGCTGAAGAAGCCCAACCCCTGGCCCGGACACTTCGGATTCCACGAGATCTTCCACGTGTGCACGGTTCTGGCGTTCCTGTGCCATTGGACCGCGTGCCTGCTCATCGCGCTGCATCCGCTGACGCCCTCGCTCGGCTCCGCGGGCTGAGCCGCGCCGCTGGACTCGCTCAGCGCCGCGAGGGATCGATGTCCTGGTCGTCGGTGCTGCTCGCCTCGACGGCGGCGGCGGCCTGCGTCCGAGCCTCCCCTTCGGCGCCGGCCTGCGTCCGCGCGTCGAGCTCTTCGGCGATCTCCGACCGGTACCCCGCACGACGGATGCGGCGGAGCATGTCCAGCAGGAGGAAGATCACGGCGATCGCCAAGACCGCGATGCCGACGAAGCCGGCGAACCCGGGTGTGACGGCATCCGGGTTGACCGTCATCGTGGGAGTCGGCGTCGCCGGGGAGGCGACACTCGCGAGTGCGACCGTCAGTACGTGCATCGTTCCTCTGTTCCGCGCGGAGCGCCTAGCCTGGAAGTCCAGCCTAGAACCTCGGGAAGTGTCATGACCGCGATGCGCACACAGCAGGAGCTCGACGACCGCTACGGACGTCGACGCGGCATTCGAGGGCCGCGTTGGGCATGGATCGGCGTCGGCGTGGCGGCGGTCGCCCTCGTCGGCTACTTCGGGTGGAACACGTATGAGAAGGCCACCCGGTCGGTCGACATCGACGTGACGGGCTTCCACCTCACCGACGCATACAGCGTCACCGTGGACTTCCAGCTCACGCTGACGCGCGGAGCGGCCGTCAGCTGCGTGATCGAGGCGCAGGACACCGAGCACGGGATCGTCGGGTGGAAGGTCGTCTCCTACCCCGCCGACGACGCGCACAGCCGACGCTTCTCGGAGACCGTCCCGACCATGGCCGCGGCGACCACCGGTTTGGTCCCGTCGTGCTGGATCCCGTAGGCTGATTCGACACACGCGCCCTGGCAGCTGCCGGGGCGTTTGGCTTAGGCCCGCGTCGACGGCCCTTCTCCGCGAAGCCGTCGTCGCACATCGCGGCCGCACCGACACGGTCAACGACCACGCTCATCGACAAGGAGACGACGTGCCCGAGAACACGGAGACCTTCCTCACCCAGGACGCATACGACCGGCTCGCCGCCGAGCTCGAGCACCTGTCGACGACGGGACGCGAAGAGATCGCCAAGCGCATCGAGGTCGCCCGCGAAGAGGGTGACCTCAAGGAGAACGGCGGCTACCACGCCGCGAAGGACGAACAGGGCAAGCAGGAGGCGCGCATCCGCACCCTGCAGGCGCTTCTGAAGGATGCCGTCGTCGGCGAGGCCCCGGAATCGGACGGCACCGTCAAGGGAGGCACCGTCGTCACCGCGATCGTCGCCGGCGGCGAAGAGGTGTTCCTCCTCGGCAGCCGCGAGATCGCCGCGGGTTCGGAACTCGACGTCTACAGCGAGGCGTCGCCGCTGGGAGCCGCCATTCTCGGCCTCGCGGAGGGCGAGAAAACCTCCTACGCGGCGCCCACCGGCCGCGAGATCTCGGTCGAGATCGTCAAGGTCGAGACCTACAACGGTCAGTGATCCCCGCCGAAGACGGCATCCGTGTGAGATTCGGACGCTTCCGGGGACCGAAACTCGCGAGGCCGGCTCAGTCCTGGGCGACGCGGGGATGGAAGCCGGCCTCTTCGAGGACGTGGATGACGTGGGCGCGGTGCTCCTCGCCGCGCGTCTCGACGCTGAGCTGGAGGATGACCTCGCTGATCTGCAGCCCCTGACCGTGCCGGGTGTGCAGGGCCTCGATCACGTTCGCACCGGCGATCGCCAGCAGCTCTGAGACCCGCGCGAGCTGGCCCGGACGGTCGGGCAGCGGGACCTGCAGCGTCATGTAGCGGCCGGATGCCGCGAGACCGTGCGCCACGACGCGCTGCAGCAGCAGCGGGTCGATGTTGCCGCCGGAGAGGATCACGGCCGTCGGGCCGCTCGCGGTGATCTTGCCGGCGAGGATCGCCGCGACGCCCACCGCTCCGGCCGGCTCGACGACCTGCTTGGCCCGCTCGAGCAGGACCAGCAACGCGCGGGCGATGTCGTCGTCGCTCACGGTCACGACCTCGTCGACGAGCTCGCTGATCACCTCGAACGGGGCATCCCCCGGGCGGGCCACGGCGATGCCGTCCGCGATCGTCGGCGTCGTCGCCACCGTCAACGGCGTGCCCGCCGCGAGCGAGGACGGGTAGGCGGCGGAGTTCTCGGCCTGGACGCCGATGATGCGCACGCGACGGCCCTCGAGCGCGGCGCGCGCCTTCACGGCGGCGGCGACGCCGGCGATCAGTCCGCCGCCGCCGATGCCGACGACGACCGTCTCGATGTCGGGAACGGCATCCCACACCTCGAGACCCAGAGTGCCCTGGCCGACGATGACGTCGCGGTGATCGTACGGGTGGATCATCACGGCGCCCGTCCGCTCGGCGAACTCGGCGGCGAGCCGCAGCGGCGTCTCGACGGTGGCCCCTTCCAGGACCACCTCGGCGCCGTAGCCCCGCGTCGCGAGGAGTTTGGGCACCGGCACGCCGAGCGGCATGAAGATCGTCGCGGGGATGCCGAGCTTCTGCGCGGCCAGCGCGACGCCCTGCGCGTGGTTGCCCGCCGACGCCGCGACGACGCCCCGCGAACGCTCCTGCGCGCTCAGGCGCGACAAGCGGTAGGTGGCACCGCGGATCTTGAACGATCCGGTGCGCTGCAGGTTCTCGAGTTTGAGGTAGACGGGCGCTCCGAGCACCTCGGTGAGGTGCTCGGAGACGTCGAACGGCGTCTTCACGATGACGCCGCGCAAGACGGCGGCGGCGTCCTCGAACTCCGCCAGGGTCGGGAGGGTCACGCGGGCTTCTTCCTACTGCGGGGGACGGTACTCCAGATGAGCTCGGCCGCGTCCGGTGGGGCCGTGGGGTCGTTCGAGCGCCGTCCCAGATAGACGGCGACGACGTTGACGAAGGCCGCCAGCGGCACGGCGAACAGCGCCCCCGGGATGCCTGCGATCATCGCGCCCCCGGCGACGACGAGGACCACGGCGAGAGGATGCACCTTCACCGCAGATCCCATGAGCAGCGGCTGCAGCACATGTCCTTCGAGCTGCTGGACGCCGAGGACGACGACCAGCATCCAGAGTGCGATCCACGGCCCGTTGTAGACGAGGGCGAGGAACACGGCCAGCGCGCCGGTGACGATCGCGCCGACGAAGGGGATGAAGGCGCCGAGGAACACGAGGACACCGATCGGGATCGCGAGCGGGACGCCGAGGAGGAAGGCGCCGAGAGCGATGCCGGTCGCGTCGATCGTCGCGACGAGCATCTGCGTCCGCGCATAGGTGACGACCGTGCGCCAGCCCGCGCGCCCCGCGCCGTCGACCTTGCTGCGCGCGCGACGCGGGAACAGGCGTACCACCCAGCCCCAGATCCCGCCGCCGTCGGCGAGCGTGCACAGCAGGATGAACAGCGCGAGCACCGCCCCCGTCGCCACGTGGCCGACGGTGGAGCCCACGGCCAACGCGCCGGACCAGAGCACCTGCGCCTGCTGCTGCAGATATCCGCCCGCTTGGACGAGCAGGTCGTCGATCTGCTGTGCGGTCAGGTGGAGCGGGCCGTTGATGAGGTACTGACGGAACTGGTCGACGGCCTCGGTGGTGCGCACCTGGACACTCGACCACTCACGCGTGATCTGCCAGATGGCCAGCCACAGCAATCCGCCGATCACGACGATCGTTCCGATCACCGCGACGACGATCGCGAGCCACCGCGGCATCCCGCGGGCACGCATCCACGTGAAAGCGGGCCAGAGCAGAGCCGTCACGAGGATCGCGACCATCAGCGGGATCACGAGCAGCTTGAGCTGGATCACCACCCAGATGAGGATGCCCGCCGCGGCCGCGATGACAACGAACCGCCAGGCGTAGGCGGTCGCGATCCTGAGGCCGCGGGGCAGCCCGCGGTCGATGTCCGAGGCGACGGTGCGCTCGCGCAGGGCGTCGAGGAAGGACCCGCGCGGCGCGGCGCCGGAGGTCTCGTCGGTGCCGCTCATCCCGCCAGTCTAGAACTCAGAACCGGCCACCCATCTCCTGCAGACGCGCGATGCGCTCCGGGAGGGGCGGGTGGGTCGCGAAGAGCCGCTCGACGACACCCCGGCGCAGCGGATCGCTGATCCACAGATGCGCCATCGACGTGTTCGCCTTGGCGAGCGGACGGCCATGCTCCCCGAGCTTGGCGAGGGCGGATGCCAGTCCTTCCGGATCCCGCGTCGTCAGCGCGCTCGTCGCGTCGGCCAGATACTCGCGCTGGCGCGAGATGGCAGCCTGCACGAGCCCCGCCAGCAACGGCGCGACCAGGGCCGCGACCACACCGAAGATGAGGAAGAACAGCTGCGACTGGTTGTTGCCGCCGCGGCGCCCGCCCCCGAAGAACGCGATCCGCAGCAGGATGTCGGCGACCAGGCCGACGGCCACGACGAGACCGAACACGACGAGCGACACTCGGATGTCGTAGTTGCGGATGTGGCCGAGCTCATGCCCCAGCACGCCCTCGAGCTCGCGATCGGTCATGAGTTCGAACAACCCCGTGGTGACGGTGATCGCGGCGCGCTCGGGTGTGCGTCCCGTCGCGAACGCGTTGGGCGCGGCATCCTCGACGACGTAGAGGGCCGGCATCGGCGTACCGGTGGAGATGCAGAGGTTCTCGACCAGGCGGTGGAAGCGCGGCGCTTCCTCCCGGGTGACCTGTCGGGCACCGGCCAGGGCCAGCGCCTCACGGTCCGCGACGAAGTACTGAACCGTGGCGTAGCCCGCGGAGCCGACGAGGACGAACGCGGTGATCCACCAGTTGTCGCCCGCGAGCCACCCGGCCGCCAGGCCGATGAGGCCGAGCACGATGACGAACCCGACGAGGATCAGCCAGGTGTTGCGCTTGTTGCGGGCGATCGCGGAGTACATGCCGCGGGCGCGATCAGAACTGGATACGCGGAGGCTCGGCGATGGCGGCGCCGTCGACGACCTCGAAGAACTCGCGCTCGTGGAAGCCGAGGTTGCGCGCGAACATGTTGTTCGGGAACACCTTGATCTTCGTGTTCAGCTCGCGGACGCCGCCGTTGTAGAACCGCCGCGACGCCTGGATCTTGTCCTCCGTGTCGACGATCGACTGCTGCAGTTGCAGGAAGTTCTGACTCGCCTGCAGCTGCGGGTAGGCCTCCGCCACGGCGAACAGCGACTTCAGCGCCTGCTGCATGTGACCTTCCGCGACACCCGCTTCCGCGGGCGATCCCGCGGTGAGGGTCTCCGCGCGCGCACGCGTCACATTCTCGAACACGGCCTTCTCGTGCGTCGCATAGCCCTTGACCGTCTCGATCAGGTTCGGGAGCAGGTCGGCACGCCGCTTGAGCTGGACCGTGATGTCGCTCCACGCCTCGTCGACGCGCACGCCGAGCGCCACCAGCGAGTTGTACGTCGCCCAGAGATAGATTCCGGCGATCACCACCAGAGCGACGACGATCAGGACCGGGATCAGCCATTCCATACGACTCCCATCGACTGAGGCTCATCATATCGGCGCCGCGCCGTCCGCCGTCGTCCTGGGCCGCCACTCTCAGCCGTTCCCCACCTCGGCGGGGCCCGGCACGGCTCTCACGAGCCGAGCACGCGGTCGAGATAGGGGTTGCGGCACAGGCGCTCGGGATCGAGACGCTCGCGGAGCGCCAGGAACTCATCGAAACGGGGATACCGTCCCCGCAGCGCGTCGGCGTCGAGCGTGTGCATCTTGCCCCAGTGCGGGCGGCCCTGGTGGGCGAGCATGATCTCCTCCACCCCGGCGAAGTACTCCCGGTGGTCGGCCCGCCAGTAGCGATGCACCGCGAGGTAGCCGCTGTCGCGGCCGTGGGCCGTCGACAGCCAGCGGTCATCGCCAGCAGCCACCCGGACCTCGATCGGGAACTCCACCCGCCACCCGTTCGTCTCGATGAGCGTGCGGACGGCGCGGAACGCCGACGCCAGGCGATCCAGCGGCACCGCGTACTCCATCTCGCGGAAACGCACGCCGCGGCTCGTCGCGAAGACCCGATGCGACAGGTCGGAGAACTCACGATCGCCCCAGACGCGCGTCGTCAGACGATTGATGCCGGGGACGAGCGCCGGCGCCGTACGACCCGTGCTGCACACGAGCTGGTGTACCGCGTTGCCGATGAGGTGTTCGTCGACCAACCGCGACAGCGGCGACAGCGGCGCCAGCGGCGTGTCCGCTGTCAAGCGGGTGTTGGTCTTGGTCAGGGCGAGATCGGTGTGCGGAAACCAGTAGAACTCGAAGTGGTCGGCATCCTGCGCCCGCGCATCGAGGTCGTCGACCACCGCGTCGAGGTCCTCGGGACGTTCCTGGGCGTGCAGTCCGAAGGCCGGCACGCACTGCAGCGTGACATCGACGAGGATGCCGAGGGCACCGAGCCCGAGGGAGATGGCGGGCAGCAGCTCGGGCTCGTGGTCCTCGTCGACGCTCAGCAGGTCGCCGTCGGCGGTCACGAGCGTGGCACCGACGACCTGCGTCGCGATCCCGCCGAAGCGCAGCCCCGTGCCGTGCGTGCCCGTCGAGACGGCCCCCGCGATCGACTGGCGATCGATGTCGCCGAGGTTCGGCATGGCCAGGCCGTGCGGTGCCAGGAGCCCCGGGATGCGGTGGAGGCGCGTTCCCGCGAGCAGCCGCACCCGTCCGCGGTCACGGTCGACGTCGACCAGACCGGAGAGGTCGGTGAGGTCGAGGAGGGTGCCCGGGGCGACGGCGATCCCGCTGAAGCTGTGGCCCGCGCCGACCGCCTTGACGGGGCGGCCTCGCGAGGCCGCGGACCGCACCGACCGACGCACCGCCTCGACCGTGTGGGGGTACTCCACGAGCTGTGGGCGACCCTTCTCCGTGCGCGCCCAGTTCTGCCAGATGCCGCCCGGTCGGGTCACAGGAAGCTCATCCCCTTGCCGCGGTAGGTGTCGGCCTCACCGACGAGGCTGTCGCCCACGGTGAGGTGGTACCGGTCGACCCGCTCGGCGAGCTCACCGCTCTTGGCGTGGCGGAACCAGACCCGGTCGCCGACGCGCACGCGCCGCGCGGCGTCGCCCTGGAGAGGCGTCTGCACCTCTCCCGCCCCCTCACGACCGAGGGCCGTCAGCCCGGGCGGCCAGACGGGACGAGGCTGGCGCGAGGCGAGGGGCGGACCGGAGGCGATCCAGCCTCCGCCCAGCACGACCGCGATGTCGTCCGTGGGCTTGCGGACCACCTCCAGGGCGAACGCGGCGGCGGGCGCCGGCGTGAACGCGCGGTAGCCGTCGAACAGATGACCGGCGAGCAGCCCGCTGCCGGCGGTCGTCTCCGTCACCGCGGGGTCCGCTGACGTCGACTCGAGGGAGCCGGTTCCTCCCCCGTTGACGAACTCCAGCGCCGCGACGTCCCGCAACGCCGCGACGATCGCGCCGCGACGGTCGAGCAGCTCCTGGCGGGAGCGCGTCTGCATCCAGCGGATGATCCCATCCCCGGACCCGGTGGCGTCGGGCTGGCCGGCGATCTGGGCCTCGTACATCATCAGGCCGACCAGGTCGAAGCCCGCGCGCGCGGCGACCGCACGCGCGAGCCGGGTGACCTCGGCGGGCTCGTGCACCGGCGAGCGACGCACGCCGATGTGCCCGAGCACGGGAGCCCGCCAGGACGCGTCGGCGTCGAGGGCGACGCGTACTCGCGAGCGCGCGGTGGGACCGGCGACGGCATCGACGACGTCGAGCTGCGCCACGTCGTCGACCATGAGGGTGATGCGGGCCGCGGCATCCTCGTCGTGGACCAGCCGGTCGAGAGCCGCACGATCGACCGTCGGATAGCCGAGCACGACGTCGTCGTGGTCACGGGCGAGCCACAACGCCTCGGGAAGGGTGAACGCGAGGATGCCGCGATATCCGGGGAGCGCGAGCGTCGCGTCCAGCACCTCGCGGACGCGGATCGACTTGCTCGCCACGCGGATCGGGACCCCGCCGGAGCGGACGACGAGATCCATCGCGTTGAAGCGGAGCGCGTCGAGGTCGATCGTGGCGACCGGGCCGGAGAGATCGGCGATGGCCAGGGAGCGGGCGCCCCAGTAGGCCGCCCGGTCCGACCACGGCTGTCGCGCACGCGGCTGCGTTTCGAGCAGATCGATTGTCATCGGACAGGGCTCCTTCGCACCAGAGGGCACCAGCCTAGATGAGGCGGGGCGAGCCCCGTGCAGAACCGTCAGGTCTCGATGCGATGCGGCGCACTCCCTGCTCAATCGGACGTATTCAGGCGCCTACGCACACGCTGCGCGAGACGGTGCGCCGGCCGCTCCACAACGTAGAAGAACACCACCGCCGTGGCCAACGAGACGACGATCGCCGTGGCCGCGGATACCGGTCCCGGCTTGAACACGAAGAGGAACAGCACCACGAGGGGCATGTGAACGAGGTAGAGACTGTACGAAACACGTCCCAGGTACCGGAGCGGTCCGAGGGAGAGCACTCCCGTCAGCGGTGACCACGTCTGCGCCAGCAC
>CANSLE010000006.1 GCA_947647645.1 uncultured Microbacterium sp. | reverse complement strand
CGACGGCGGGGTCGCCGCCCTGGCCGCAGAGGTGCGCGCGCTCACCGCGGGCACCGGGCCCTGACGACCGACGCGGCGACACGTGCCGAGACGGCGGGCGAAGTAGACTGCCCCTCGTGCTTTCCTCCGCCTCCGTCGTCGCCAGCATCCCGAGCCCGCCGATCAGCTCCTTCCCGATCGGTCCGCTGACGATCCACTTCTATGCACTGTGCATCCTCACGGGCATCGTGGTCGCGGCGTTCATGACCAACCACCGGCTGACCAGGCGCGGGGCCGAGTCGTGGGTCGTCATCGACATCTGCCTGCTCGCCGTGCCCCTGGCCATCATCGGAGCGCGCGCCTTCCACGTGGTGACTCACTGGGCCTTCTACTTCGAACGGGGCCGCGAGTGGTGGAACCCCTTCGTGCGCGACGCCATCTGGAACGTCTGGGACGGTGGCATCGCCATCTTCGGCGCGCTCATCGGCGGCGCCATCGGCGCGTGGCTCGGCTGCAAGTGGACCGGCATCCGCTTCTGGAGCTTCGCCGATGCCCTGGCACCGGGCCTCCTGCTCGCGCAGGCGCTCGGCCGCTTCGGCAACTGGTTCAACCAGGAGCTCTACGGCCTGCCGACCGACCTGCCGTGGGGCCTGCAGATCGACTACCCGAACCCGGCATGGCCCGTGGGCCTTCCCGCCGGCACCCTGTTCCACCCGACGTTCCTCTACGAGGTGATCTGGAACACGATGGGCGTCGTCGTTCTCCTGTGGGCGGGGCGTCGCCTGCGCCTCCAGTGGGGCCGGCTGTTCGCCGTCTACCTCGTGTGGTACAGCGCGGGGCGTATCGTCTGGGAGAGCATCCGCATCGACCCGAGCGAGGTCTTCTTCGGACTGCGCACGAACGTGTGGGCCGCCATCTTCGGCGTGATCGTGGGCCTCGCGATCTTCATCGTGCAGACCCGTCGTCATCCCGGCTTCGAGCCGTCGCCGTACATGCGCGGACGGGAGCGGGACGGGGCTGTACAATCGCAGGAAACCGATGAATTCGTGGACGTCAGCGCACCCCCGGCGCCGGAATCCATCGCGGACGCAGCCACAAGCACAGTCGCATCGACGTAGCACCGCCCTCACCTCCTCGGTGCGCACCACGCGTCGATTTCTCCTCCGCTGAATACACCTCCGCTGAATGCCCAGGGCCGACGTCGTCCCCGATCAGTTTGACCATGAGGACGGTTGCCATGGCCTCGAGCCCCCGTCGTGAGAAGACCCACGAAGAACCCCGGACACGCCCTGCTTCGGGTTTCCCCGCCAAGCAGGGGATGTACAACCCCGCCTTCGAGAAGGACGCCTGCGGCCTCGCGATGGTCGCCACGCTGCGTGGCGAGCCGGGGCACGACATCGTCGAGCTCGCCCTCACGGCGCTGCGCAACCTCGAGCACCGCGGCGCCATCGGCTCGGACGCGGGCACCGGCGACGGTGCGGGCATTCTCACCCAGATGCCCGACGCGTTCCTGCGCGCCGTCGTGGACTTCGATCTGCCGCCGGTGGGGGAGTACGCGGCCGGGATGGCGTTCCTGCCCCTCGACGAGACCGCGCGCGCCGAGATCAAGGCCGGCGTGGAGCGTGTCGCCGCGGCGGAGGGTCTCACGGTGCTCGGCTGGCGCGACGTGCCGACCGAGCAGCAGCACCTCGGCAAGCTCGCCTTCGCGGCACGCCCGCACTTCGAGCAGCTGTTCGTGTCCCGCCCGGCCGTGGGCGACGCACCAGCGCTCAGCGGCATCGAGCTCGACCGTCGCGTCTACCGCCTGCGCAAGCGCGCCCGTCGCGAACACGAGGCGTACTTCGTCTCGCTGAGCGCGCGCACGCTCGGATACAAGGGCATGGTCACGACGCTCCAGCTCGAGCCGTTCTACCCCGACCTGCAGGACGAGCGTTTCCAGAGCGAGCTCGCCGTCGTGCACTCGCGCTACTCGACCAACACCTTCCCGTCGTGGCCGCTCGCGCAGCCGCTGCGCATGCTCGCCCACAACGGCGAGATCAACACGGTCGGGGCGAACCGCAACTGGATGCGCGCCCGCCAGTCACAGCTCGAGTCCGAGCTGATCGGCGACATCCGCCCGCTGCTGCCCATCTGCACGGAGGGGGCGAGCGACTCGGCATCCTTCGACGAGGTGCTCGAACTGCTCACCCTGACCGGTCGCAGCCTGCCGCACGCCGTCATGATGATGGTGCCGGAGGCCTACGAGAAGCAGGCCGACATCACGCCCGACCTGCGCGCGTTCTACGAGTACCACTCCATGCAGATGGAGCCGTGGGACGGCCCCGCCGCCCTCATCTTCACCGACGGGACGCTGGTCGGCGCCACCCTCGACCGCAACGGACTGCGTCCGGGCCGCTGGACCGAGACCACCGACGGACTGGTCGTCATCGGGAGCGAGACCGGGGTGCTCGACTTCGCACCCGAACGCATCAAGCGCCGCGGCCGGCTGCGTCCGGGCCGCATGTTCGTCGTCGACACGGCTCAGGGCCGCATCATCGAGGACGACGAGGTCAAGGCGGAGCTCGCCGGTCTCCACCCGTGGCAGGAGTGGCTGAACGCCGGCCGTGTGCGTCTGAAGGAGCTGCCCGAGCGCGAGCACATCGTGCACCCGATCGCCTCCATCACGCGCCGCCAGCGCACGTTCGGCTACACCGAGGAGGAGGTCCGCATCCTTCTGACCCCGATGGGACAGAACGGCGCCGAACCCCTGGGCGCGATGGGCTCCGACACGCCGATCGCCGTGCTCAGCCAGCGCCCACGCCTGCTGTTCGACTACTTCGTGCAGCAGTTCGCGCAGGTCACCAACCCCCCGCTGGACTCGATCCGCGAGGAGGTCGTGACCTCCCTCGCGCTGGGTCTCGGACCGGAGCGGAACCTCCTGGAGTGGGGACCCGAGCACACGCGGACGATCACGCTCGACTTCCCGGTGATCGACAACGACGAGCTCGCCAAGCTCCAGAACATCGACAAGGCGCTGCCGGGGCGGCGTTCTGTGACGATCCGTGGTCTGTACCACCTGGAGCACGGGGAGGATGCTCTCGAGCGCCGCCTCGACGAGATCTCCGCCGAGGTGGATGCCGCGATCGCCGACGGCGCGGAGTTCATCATCCTCAGCGACCGCGACTCGAACAAGGATCTCGTGCCGATCCCGTCGCTGCTCATGCTCTCGGCCGTGCACCACCACCTCATCCGCAAGGAGAACCGGATGAAGGTGGGACTCGTCGTCGAGGCGGGCGACGTCCGCGAGGTGCACCACGTCGCCACCCTCATCGGGTACGGCGCCTCGGCGGTCAACCCGTACCTGGCGATGGAGACGGTCGAGTATCTGGTGCGCGCCGGCTTCATCACCGGCATCACGCCCGAGAAGGCCGTCAAGAACCTCATCTATGCGCTCGGCAAGGGCGTGCTGAAGATCATGTCCAAGATGGGCATCTCCACCGTGTCGTCGTACGCGGGGTCGCAGGTCTTCGAGGCCGTGGGCCTCTCCGAAGAGGTCGTCCGTAAATACTTCACCGGCACCGAGACCAAACTCGGCGGCGTCGGGATACGCGAGATCGCGGTCGAGAACCAGGCGCGCCACGACTACGCCTATCCCGAGGACGAGGCGGTCCGCGCGCACGAGCGCCTCTGGACCGGCGGCGAGTACCAGTGGCGCCGCGACGGCGCCCCGCACCTCTTCACACCCGACACCGTCTTCCGGCTGCAGCACTCGACCCGCACCCGGCGCTACGACATCTTCCGCGAGTACACCAAGCTCGTCGACGACCAGGCGAGCGAGCTCAAGACGCTCCGCGGCATGTTCAAGCTGAGGACCGGCGTACGACCGCCCGTCCCGATCGACGAGGTCGAACCCGTCTCCTCGATCGTCAAGCGGTTCTCCACCGGGGCGATGAGCTACGGCTCCATCTCGAAGGAGGCGCACGAGACCCTCGCGATCGCGATGAACTCGATCGGCGCCAAATCGAACACAGGCGAGGGCGGCGAAGACGTCGACCGGCTGCTGGACCCCGAACGCCGTAGCGCCATCAAACAGGTCGCGTCGGGTCGGTTCGGCGTGACGAGCATGTACCTGACGCACGCGGACGACATCCAGATCAAGCTCGCCCAGGGGGCCAAGCCCGGCGAAGGCGGCCAGCTTCCTCCCGGCAAGGTGTACCCGTGGATCGCCCGCACGCGAGGCGGCACCCCGGGCGTCGGCCTCATCTCGCCGCCACCGCACCACGACATCTACTCGATCGAAGACCTCAAGCAGCTCATCTTCGACGTCAAGCGCGCCAACCCCAAGGCCCGCGTGCACGTCAAGCTCGTCAGCCAGTCGGGCATCGGCGCGGTGGCCGCGGGCACCGCGAAGGCCCTCGCCGACGTGATCCTCGTCTCCGGCCACGACGGCGGCACGGGCGCGAGCCCGCTCAACTCGCTCAAGCACGCGGGCACCCCCTGGGAACTGGGCCTGGCCGAGACGCAGCAGACCCTCATGCTCAACGACATGCGCGACCGGGTGGTCGTGCAGGCGGACGGCCAGCTCAAGACCGGCCGCGACGTCGTGATCGCCGCGCTGCTGGGCGCCGAGGAGTTCGGCTTCGCGACGACGGCGCTCGTGGTCGAGGGCTGCATCATGATGCGCGTCTGCCACCTCGACACGTGCCCCGTGGGCGTGGCGACGCAGAACCCGGTGCTGCGCAGCCGTTTCACCGGCAAGCCGGAGTTCGTCGTCAACTTCATGGAATTCCTGGCTCAGGAGGTGCGCGAGTACCTCGCCGAGCTGGGCTTCCGCTCGATCGAGGAGGCCGTCGGCCACACCGAGGTCCTGGACATGGACGGCGCGATCGACCACTGGAAGGCGAGCGGCCTCGACCTGAGCCCGATCCTCGAGGGCCCCGCGTTCGGACCCGACGTGCCCCGTCGACACCTCCGCGATCAGGACCACGAGCTCGACCAGCACTTCGACGTGCCGTTGATCGAGCGCGCGCAGGACGTCATCGCCCACGGCGGGCACTTCTCGATCGATCTGCCGATCCGCAACACCGAGCGTGCCGTCGGTACGATGCTCGGAAACCGCGTGACCCTCGCCCACGGCGAGCACGGGCTTCCCGCGGGGACGATCGAGATCAACCTCACCGGCTCGGCCGGCCAGTCCTTCGGAGCGTTCCTGCCCTCGGGCATCACGCTCCGCCTGGAGGGGGACTCGAACGACTACGTCGGAAAGGGACTCTCGGGCGGCGAGATCATCGTGCGGCCGCCGCGCGGCGCGACCTTCGACGCGGCGCAGAACGTCATCGCCGGCAACGTCATCGGCTACGGCGCCACACAGGGAACGCTGTTCCTGCGCGGCGTCGTGGGGGAGCGGTTCCTCGTCCGCAACTCCGGCGCGACCGCGGTCGTCGAGGGCGTGGGCGATCACGCGCTCGAGTACATGACCGGCGGACTCGCCGTGATCCTCGGCGCCACGGGCCGCAACCTGGGCGCCGGCATGTCGGGCGGTACCGCCTACGTCTACAAACTCGACCGCGATCTCGTCAACCGCGAGGCCCTCGCCAGCGGCGAGCTGGAGCTGCGTGAGATGGGCTCCGGCGACGTCGAGATCCTCCGTGACCTCCTGGAGCGTCACGTGGCCGAGACCGAGTCGGTTCTGGCCGCCACCCTTCTGGACGATCTCGAGGCCGAGGCCGCGAATTTCGTCCGTGTCCTGCCGCGCGACTATGCCGCGGTGCTGCAGACCCGCCAGGAGGCGGCCGCCGAGGGGCTCGACCCCGACAGCGACGTCGTCTGGACCCGCATCTTGGAGGTGACCGGTGGCTGACCCGAAGGGCTTCCTGAAGACCACCGAGCGCGAGCTCCCGGCGCGCCGGCCGGTTCCCGTGCGCATCATGGACTGGAAAGAGGTCTACGAGCCGGGCGACTCCGCCGTCCTGCGCCGTCAGGCCGGCCGCTGCATGGACTGCGGCATCCCGTTCTGCCACAAGGGCTGCCCGCTGGGGAACCTCATCCCGGAGTGGAACGACCTCATGTGGCGCGGCGAGGGCCGGGCGGCGATCGAGCGTCTGCACGCGACCAACAACTTCCCCGAGTTCACCGGGCGTCTGTGCCCGGCCCCCTGCGAGAGCTCGTGCGTTTTGGGCATCAACCAGCCCGCGGTGACGATCAAGCAGATCGAGGTCTCCACGATCGACGACGCCTTCGCCAACGGCTGGGTCGAGCCCGAGCCCCCGGCGCGCCTGACCGGAAAGACGGTCGCCGTCGTCGGATCCGGCCCGGCGGGACTCGCGGCCGCCCAGCAGCTGACGCGCGCCGGACACACCGTCGCCGTCTACGAGCGGGACGACCGCATCGGCGGCCTGCTGCGCTACGGCATCCCCGACTTCAAGATGGAGAAGCGCCACCTCGAGTCGCGTCTTCGCCAGATGCAGGACGAGGGAACCCGTTTCCGGGCGGGTGTCGAGATCGGCGTCGACATCTCGTGGAGCGATCTGCGCGCACGCTACGACGCGGTCGTCATCGCGACCGGCGCGACGCTGCCGCGCGAGCTCGCGATCCCCGGTCGGGACCTCGCGGGCGTGCACTTCGCGATGGAGTACCTCATCGAGTCGAACAAGGCCGTCGCGGGCGACCAGGTGCCGCACCAGATCCACGCGGAGGGCAAGCACGTCATCGTCATCGGCGGCGGCGACACCGGCGCGGACTGCATCGGCACCGCGCACCGCCAGGGCGCCCTGAGCGTGACCAACCTCGCCATCGGCACGCAGCCGCCGACCAGCCGTCCTGACCACCAGCCATGGCCGATGACCCCGACGGTCTTCGAGGTCTCCTCGGCCCACGAGGAGGGCGGCGAGCGCAGCTTCCTCGCATCCACCGTCGAGTTCCTCGGCAACGAGGCGGGAGAGGTTCGCGCCCTGCGCGTGGCGGAGACCGAGTACCTCCCCGACGGACGCCGTGTGCCCCGCAGCGGCACCGAGCGCGAGATCCCGGCGGACCTCATCCTCATCGCGATGGGTTTTACCGGCCCCGAGCGCTCCGAGCTCGAGTCGCAGCTGGGTACCGTGTTCACGGGCCGCGGCAACGTCGAGCGCGGCGATGACTACCAGACGACCGCGCCCGGCGTGTTCGTCGCCGGAGACGCCGGTCGTGGCCAGTCCCTGATCGTCTGGGCGATCGCGGAGGGACGCGCCGCGGCGGCGGCCGTCGACGAGTACCTGATGGGCCGCACGAGCCTGCCGTCACCGGTGCGCCCGACCGACGTCGCGATCGGCCTTCAGCCCGCGTAGGCTGAAATCACCCCCGAACAACCCATAGAGACCGGAGAGTCTTCAGTGAGACGCGCGAAGATCGTCGCAACCCTGGGACCGGCCACCGAATCGTACGAGATGATCCGCGCGATCATCGACGCGGGCGTGGACGTCACCCGAATGAACCTGAGCCACGGCTCATACGCCGAGCACGAAGTCCGCTTCGCGAACGTGCGCAAGGCCGCCGACGACGCCGGACGCGCCGTCGCCATCCTCGTCGACCTGCAAGGCCCCAAGATCCGTCTCGGCAAGTTCAGCGACGGACCGCACGACCTCGCCGTGGGCGAGACCTTCCGCATCACCACCGAGGACGTCGTCGGCACGCGCGACCTCGTCGGCACGACCTTCAAGGGCCTCGCCGGCGACGTGAAGCCGGGCGACTTCCTCCTCATCGACGACGGCAAGGTGCGCGTCCAGGTCGAGAGCGTCGACGGCCCCGTCGTCACCACGAAGGTGGTCGTCGCGGGCACCGTCTCCAACAACAAGGGCATCAACCTGCCGGGGGTGGCCGTGAGCGTACCCGCCCTGTCCGACAAGGACGAGGCGGACCTGCGCTGGGGGCTGCGGGCGGGCGCCGACCTGATCGCGCTCTCGTTCGTACGCGACGCCGCCGACATCACCCGCGTGCACGAGATCATGGCGGAGGAGGGCCGCAAGGTCCCCGTCATCGCCAAGATCGAGAAGCCGCAGGCGGTGGACAACCTCGAGGAGATCATCGACGCGTTCGACGGCATCATGGTCGCCCGCGGCGACCTCGCCGTCGAGCTGCCCCTGGAGGCCGTCCCGGTCGTCCAGAAGCGCGCCGTCGAGATGTGCCGCCGCATGGCGAAGCCCGTCATCGTTGCGACGCAGATGCTCGAATCGATGACCCATGCCCCCGTCCCCACGCGCGCCGAGGCGTCCGACGTGGCCAACGCGGTACTCGACGGCGCCGACGCGGTCATGCTGTCGGGCGAGACGAGCGTCGGCGATTACCCGGTCGTCACGGTGCAGACGATGGCCCGCATCGTCGAGTCGACCGAGGAGCACGGCCTGGAACGGATCCGTCCGTTCAGCGCCAAGCCCCGCACGCAGGGCGGCATCCTCACGCTCGCCGCCAACGAGGTGGCCGAGTTCCTCGAGGCGAAGTTCATCGCGATCTTCACCGAGTCGGGCGACACCGCGCGCCGTATGTCGCGCCTGCGCCCCGGCATCCCGATGATGGCGTTCGCCGTCGACCCGGCGATCCGCCGCCGTATGGCGCTCACGTGGGGCATCCAGTCCACGCTCGTGGAGCACGTCGCCCACACCGACATGATGTTCCTCCAGGTCGACGAGTTCTTCCTCGGCCAGGGCCTCGCCAAGGAAGGGGACAAGGTCGTCGTGATCTCCGGTTCCCCTCCCGGGATCATCGGCTCGACCAACGACATCCGGGTGCACCGGATCGGCGACGCCGTCCACGGCAAGGCGCCGATCTACCAGACGGAGAAGTAGGTCGCAGCAGCAGCGACGAGGGGCGGATGCCGGGATTACCGGCATCCGCCCCTCGCGTTGTGCGTGGTCCGTGCCGGTGGTGGGAGTCGAACCCACACGTCCGAAGACAACCGAGTTTGAGTCGGTCGCGTCTGCCATTCCGCCACACCGGCGCACGTCCGGGATTGACGATACCGTAGGATTCAAAGGTGACTGAGCAGGAACCGACCTCGACTCCCACGGCATCCGCCCCCCGACGCGTCGTCGTCGCGGAGGACGAATCGCTGATCCGCCTCGACATCGTCGAGATCCTCCGCGACAACGGCTTCGACGTCGTCGGCGAGGCCGGCGACGGTGAGACGGCGGTGCAGCTGGCCACCGAGCTGCGTCCCGACCTGGTCATCATGGACGTCAAGATGCCCGTCCTGGACGGCATCAGCGCCGCCGAGAAGCTCAGCAAGAACCACGTCGCCCCGGTCGTGCTGCTGACCGCGTTCAGCCAGAAGGAGCTCGTCGAGCGCGCGAGCGAGGCCGGTGCGCTGGCCTACGTCGTCAAGCCGTTCACCCCGAACGACCTCCTGCCGGCGATCGAGATCGCGCTCGCCCGCTATGAGCAGATCATCACGCTCGAGGCCGAGGTCGCCGACATGGTCGAGCGCTTCGAGACCCGCAAGCTCGTCGACCGGGCGAAGGGGCTGCTGAACGAGAAGATGGGCCTCAGCGAGCCCGAGGCGTTCCGCTGGATCCAGAAAGCGTCGATGGACCGTCGCCTCACGATGCAGGACGTCGCCAAGGCGATCATCGAGCAGCTCTCGCCGAAGAAGTCCTGAGCCGGCCCGCTCCCCGGTGCCCCGACGCCGGGCGGGTCAGGATGCCGGGCGATCCTTGATCATGTTCGTGATCCGGATCGTCGAGCAGCGACGGCCCTGATCGTCGGTCACGACGATCTCGTGCACCGTGAGGCTGCGGCCGAGATGCACGGGCGTGCACACTCCGGTGACGACGCCGCTGGTCGCCGATCGCGTGTGGGTCGCGTTGATGTCGACGCCCACCGCAAGGCGTCCGGGTCCGGCGTGGAGGTTGGCGGCCATCGAGCCGAGCGACTCGCCGAGGACGACGTAGGCGCCGCCGTGCATCAGGCCGACCGGCTGCGTGTTCCCCTCGACCGGCATGGTGGCGACGGAGCGTTCCACCGAGAACTCGGTGAACTCGATCCCCATCTTCTCGGCGAGCGCGCCCATTCCGCGGTGCCGGGCCCAGTCCATGCCGTCGTCGACGGGGGAGTGCTCAGCGGTCATCGTCCACCTTCGGATGTGATCGGTTCGGGAGTTCCAGCGTCGGCACCCGCGTCTAGAGTTGCAGGGTGACGGACACCGCAAAGCCTACCCTCCTCGTCGTGGACGGCCACTCGCTGGCCTACCGCGCGTTCTTCGCCCTCCCCGTCGACAACTTCACGACGCGGGACGGGCAGCACACCAACGGCATCTACGGGTTCCTCTCGATGTTCGTCAATCTGGTCAAGGCCGAGCAGCCCACGCACCTCGCGGTGGCCTTCGACACCTCGCGTCACTCGTTCCGCACCGACCAGTATCCGGAGTACAAGGCGACCCGCTCCGAGTCACCGGCCGAGTTCAAGGGTCAGATCCCACTCCTGCAGGAGTGCCTCGCAGCCATGAACGTGACCGTCCTCACCAAGGAGGGCATCGAGGCCGACGACATCCTCGCGACACTGGCGACGCAGGGCGCAGCCGAGGGCTACGACGTCCTGGTCTGCTCGGGCGACCGCGACACCATCCAGCTGGTCACCGAAGAGGTCACGCTGCTCTACCCCAGCGTGCAGGGGGTCTCCCAGCTCAAGCGCTACACGCCCGACGCCGTCGTGGAGAAGTACGGTCTGCCGCCGGCGAACTACCCCGACATCGCCGCCCTGGTGGGAGAGACGAGCGACAACCTGCCGGGGGTGCCGAAGGTCGGCGAGAAGACCGCCGTCAAATGGCTCACGCAGTGGGGCACCCTCGACGCCCTCATCGCCAACGCGGACAAGATCACCGGTGTGGTGGGCGGCAACCTCCGCGATCACCTCGACGACGTACGCCGCAACCGCTCCCTCAACGCTCTGCTGCGCGACGTCGAGCTCGGCGTCGGTCCCGCCGACCTCGCCGTCCAGCCGATCGACGCCCAGGCCGTGCGCGACATCTTCGCGAGGCTCGAGTTCCGCACGCTGCTGCCGCGCGTGTTCGACGCGGTGGGCGCAGACCCCGACGACGGCGCCCCCGACGCGGCCACCGCGGTTGCCGCCCCGAAGCCCTTCGAGGCGGATGCTGCCGCGCTGGCCGACTGGATCGGTGCGCGCGGCCTGACGCCCGACGCCCCGGAGGTCGCGCTGACGGTGACCACCGAAGGCGGCCTGCCGGCGCGTGTCGGCCTGGCCCTCGACGACAGCGCCGTCGAGACCACCTGGTCCGCGGAGACGGCGGCGGTCCTCGGCCCCTGGCTGGAGAGTCCGGCCCCGAAGGTCATCGCGGACGCGAAGGCGCAGGTGAAAGCGCTGCGACGCGCGGGCGTACGCCTGCAGCACCTCGTCTTCGATCCCGTCCTCGCCGGCTGGCTGCTGCGTCCGAGCTTCCCCGACAAAGGCCTCGGCGACCTCGTCGACCGCTACCTCGACGAGAAGCTGCCCGAGGCCGACCCGACCCAGCTCGTGCCCGAGACGGAGGGCGCCACACCGGGTCAGCTCTCCTGGTACACGCTGCGGGTGGCCGCTGCCATGCGCGAGCAGATCCCGGCATCCGTCTCGCGTGTGATGACCGAGATCGAGTTGCCGACCCTCGACACCCTGGCCGACATGGAGCTGGCCGGCGTCGCCGTGTCGCACGACAAGCTCTCGGGCTTCTCCGCCGAGCTCGGCGCCCGCGCCGAGGCTGTCGCGCAACTCGCCTACGCCGAGATCGGTCGTGAGGTGAACCTCGGTTCGCCCAAGCAGCTGCAGGAGGTTCTCTTCGAGCAGCTCGAGCTGCCCAAGACCCGCAAGACCAAGACCGGGTACTCGACGGATGCCGCGGTGCTCGCAGACTTGCAGGAGTCGAATCCGCACCCCTTCCTCGACCTCCTGCTCCAGCACCGCGAGGCGACGAAGCTCCGCCAGATCATCGAGTCCTTGGACGCCGCGATCGGCAACGACCGTGCCGCCGGCGCCGACGGACGCATCCACACGACCTACCTGCAGACCGGCAGCCAGACCGGCCGGCTGTCGAGCACCGACCCCAATCTGCAGAACATCCCTATCCGCACCGAGGAGTCGCGGCGCATCCGCGCGGCGTTCGAGGTGGGCGAGGGCTACGAGACCCTGCTGACGGCGGACTACTCGCAGATCGAGATGCGTATCATGGCGCACCTGTCGGGCGACGCCGGTCTGATCGAGGCGTTCAACTCCGGCGAGGACCTGCACCGCTTCGTGGGCGCGCGGGTGTTCGGGGTGGAACCGTCCGAGGTGAGCCCCGCCATGCGCACCAAGGTCAAGGCGATGAGCTACGGCCTCGTCTACGGCCTGAGCGCGTTCGGCCTGTCCAAGCAGCTGCGCATCGAGCAGTCCGAGGCGAAGCTGCTCATGACCGAGTACTTCGCGCGGTTCGGCGCCGTTCGCGACTACCTGCGCTCATCCGTCGAGCAGGCCCGCATCGACGGGTACACCGAGACGATCTTCGGGCGGCGGCGACCGTTCCCCGATCTGGCCAGCCCCAACCGTGTGCTCCGCGAGAACGCCGAACGCGCGGCACTCAACGCGCCCATCCAGGGCAGCGCCGCCGACATCATGAAGATCGCGCTGTTCCGCATCCACGACGAGTTCCGCGCACAGGGCGTGGCGTCCCGCGTCCTGCTGCAGATCCACGACGAACTCGTCGTCGAGGTCGCGCCGGGGGAGTGGGACGCGGTCGAGCAGATCGTCCACGCTCGGATGGGGGATGCCGCCGCGCTCTCGGTGCCGCTCGACGTGCAGATCGGTCGCGGCGAGAACTGGGACATCGCAGGGCACTGAGAGCGGCGGCCGCGGTGACATCCGCGCCCGCCGCCGCCGGCGCCCCGGCCCACGCCGAGGGCGCGTCGGGATTAGGCTCGAAGAATGATTGACTCCCCCCGTACCCCCACGCCGATCGACGCGATCGCTGAGGCATGGGTCGACACCGCTGCCGAGCTTTCCCCGGGACTGGCCACCTACATCGGACGCTTCGAGCACAACGGTCGACTCGACGACTACTCGCTCGCCGGCGCCGCCGCCCGCGTGGATGCCGCGCGCGCCACCCTCGCAGCTCTCCAGGCCGCCGAGGCCGTCGATGACGTCGACGTCGTGACCAAGGCCGACCTCAGCGGCGACCTCGAGCTCTCCATCGCGCTGCACGAGGTCGGCGCTCACCTGCGCGACGTGAACGTCATCGCCTCTCCGGCACAGGAGCTGCGCAGCGTCTTCGACCTCATGCCCACCGACACTGTCGAGGACTGGTCGGTCATCGCCACGCGGCTGGCCGCCGTCCCCGACGCGATCGGCGGGTACATCGAGACCCTCCGCGAAGGCATCGCGACCGGAGTGGTCCCGGCCCGTCGCCAGGTCATCGAGGTCATCGGGCAGATCGCGCGCTACAGCTCCGACAACGGTTTCTTCGCCACGTTCGCCGCCGATGCCGCCCCCTCCGAGGGCCAGCTGCCCGCCTCGCTCGCCAAGGCGCTGTCCGGCCACGCCGGCGCGGCGCGGGTCGCCTACGACGAGCTCGCGAACTTCCTGCGCACCGAGCTCGCTCCCGCGGCATCCGAGGTCGACGGGGTCGGCCGCGAGCTGTACGCACTGCACTCCCGCAGCTTCCTGGGAGCGGTCATCGATCTCGACGAGACGTACGAGTGGGGCCTGGAAGAGCTCGCCCGCATGGTCGCGGAGCAGGAGGCCATCGCGCGCGAGATCCTGCCGGGTGCGAGCGTGGAGGAGGCGGTCGCGTTCCTCGAGAACGACGAGTCGCGCAAGCTCCGCGGCACGGTGGCGCTGCAGGAGTGGATGCAGGCGACGAGCGACCGCGCCGTCGAGGAGCTGGGCAGAACCCACTTCGACATCCCGGAGCCCATCCGGCGGCTGGAGTGCATGATCGCTCCGACCAACGAGGGCGGCATCTACTACACCGGTCCGACCGACGACTTCTCCCGTCCCGGACGCATGTGGTGGTCGGTCCCCGAGGGCGTCGACTCCTTCGACACCTGGCGCGAGCTGACCACCGTATACCACGAGGGCGTTCCCGGTCACCACCTGCAGATCGCGCAGGCGGTCTACAACCGTGCGGAGCTGAACTCCTGGCGGCGCCTGCTGGCCGGCTCCAGCGGACACGCCGAGGGCTGGGCCCTCTACGCGGAGCGCCTCATGGAGCAGCTGGGCTATCTCGACGACCCCGCCGACCGGCTCGGCATGCTCGACGGTCAGCGCATGCGTGCCGCCCGCGTCGTCCTGGACATCGGCGTGCACCTCGGCAAGCCGCGCCCCGACGGCGAGGGCATCTGGGACGCGGAGTTCGCGCTCGAGTTCATGCGCCGCAACGTCAACATGTCGGACGAGTTCATCCAGTTCGAGGTGAACCGTTACCTCGGCTGGCCGGGCCAGGCCCCGTCCTACAAGGTCGGTCAGCGTATCTGGGAGCAGATCCGCGACGAGACCGCCGAGCGCGAGGGCGACGACTTCGACATCAAGCGCTTCCACATGCGGGCGCTGCGTCTGGGCGGTGTCGGCCTCGACACCCTCCGAATGGCGTTGGCGCAGAGCTGACCGGGAATGCGGGCGACCCGCCGGAGATTCTCATGCGTATGAATACACAACTGGGACTGGACACCTTCGGCGACGTCACCGTCGGTGACGACGGCGAGCGACTGAGCGACGCGCAGACGATCCGCGACATCGTGGATCAGGCGGTCCTCGCCGACCAGGTCGGCCTGTCCTTCTTCGGCGTGGGGGAGCACCACCGGCGCGAGTTCGCGGTGTCGAGCCCCGAGCTCGTGCTCGCCGCGGCGGCGGCCCGTACCGAGAGCATCCATCTCGGCACGGCCGTCACCGTGCTCTCCAGCGACGACCCGGTGCGGGTCTACGAGAGGTTCGCGACCCTCGACGCACTGTCGTCGGGTCGCGCGGAGGTCATCCTCGGACGAGGCTCCTTCATCGAGTCGTTCCCGCTGTTCGGTTACGACCTGAGCGACTACGAGGTGCTGTTCGAGGAGAAGCTCGACCTCTTCTCGCAGCTGCTCACCGAGAAGCCGGTGACCTGGCAGGGGACGACCCGCGCGTCGCTCGAGGCGGCCGACGTCTATCCCAAGACGGAGAACGGCATCCGCGCCTGGGTCGGCGTCGGAGGCTCGCCCGAGTCGGTGGTGCGGACCGCGCGTTACGGCTACGGTCTCATGCTGGCGATCATCGGCGGCTCGGCGGAGCGGTTCCGTCCGTACGTCGACCTGTATCACCGCTCGCTCGCCTCGTTCGGTCACACGGATCCGATGCCCGTCGGCATCCACTCGCCCGGGCACATCGCCGACACGGACGCGCAGGCGTGGGACGAGCTCTACCCCGCCATGGAGGCGAACCGCAACGCGATCGGCGCCGAGCGCGGCTGGCCGCCCTACAGCCGGCTGCAGTTCCAGCACGACATCGGCCCGGAGGGCGCGGTCTACGCGGGGTCGGCCGAGACGGTGGCCCGAAAGATCGCCGCGACGATGAGCACCCTGGGGGCGACCCGCTTCGACCTCAAGTACGCGAACGGCACTCTCTCGCACTCCAAGCTGATGCACTCGATCGAGCTGTACGGGACGAAGGTCGCTCCGCTCGTGAACGAGATGCTCTCGGCCTCCTGAAGCGCGCTCAGCCATGACGGATGCCGCGGCCACCTCTCCCGCCTCGACGCGCACAGACGTCGGCGAGAGGCTGGACGCCCTGCCGTTCACCCGTCGACACCTGAAGGTGCTCACCGGCTCCGGCCTCGGGTGGGCGCTGGACGCGATGGACGTCGGCCTCGTCTCGTTCGTGCTGACCGCGCTGATCGCCCAGTGGGCGCTGACCGGGGAGCAGGCGTCGTGGATCGCGTCGGCCGGCTTCGTCGGGATGGCGATCGGTGCGAGCCTGGGCGGACTGCTCGCCGACCGCTTCGGCCGGCGATCGGTGTTCGCGATCACACTGCTGGTGTATGGCATCGCAACGGGCGCGAGCGCGCTCGCCGGGGGACTGGCCGCGCTGATCCTGCTGCGGGCGCTCGTCGGGCTGGGGCTGGGCGCGGAGCTGCCCGTGGCGAGCACCTACGTGAGCGAGATCGCCCCGGCACGGATGCGCGGTCGTCTCATCGTGGTCCTCGAGGCGTTCTGGGCGGTCGGATGGACCGCGGCCGCACTCATCGGCTTCTTCGTCGTCCCGGCATCCGCCGACGGGTGGCGCTGGGCGTTCGCCCTCGGCTCGCTCCCCGCCCTCTACGCGCTGGTGGTGCGGTGGGGCCTTCCGGAGTCACCGCGCTGGCTTGCGCGCCGCGGGCACTTCGCTGAGGCGGAGGCCATCACGGCGGGCTTCGAGGCGTCGCCGGCCCTCGGTGGAGGGCATCGTCGGCGTCCCCCGACAGTGGCGGCGGCGGGACCGGCACTCGCAAAGAGCGGCGTGCGAGCCCTCTGGTCGGGGGAGTTCCGTGTGCGGACCGCGGCCCTGTGGATCGTCTGGTTCTGCGTCAACTTCGCGTACTACGGCGCCTTCATCTGGATGCCGACGATCCTCTTCGCCCAGGGGTACGGCCTCGTGAAGTCGTTCGGGTTCACGCTCATCATCACGCTCGCACAGCTACCGGGTTACGCGGTGGCGGCGTGGTTGATCGAGGTCTGGGGGCGCCGCGTCACGCTCTCGGTGTTCCTTGCCGGATCCGCCGTCGCGGCCGTGGTCTTCGGCACCTCGTCGACCGAGGGCATGATCATCGGCGCCGGAATGGCTCTGTCGTTCTTCAACCTCGGCGCCTGGGGCGCGCTCTACGCGGTCACGCCCGAGACGTATCCGACGTCGCTGCGCGCCACCGGCGCCGGATGGGCGGCGGGTGTCGGTCGCATCGCATCGATCGTCGCGCCCCTCACCGTCCCGCCGCTGCTCGCCGCCGGGGGAGCCCTGCTTCTGTTCGTGGTGTTCGCGGCTCTCTTCCTGCTCGCCGCGGCGACCGCGTGGGGTCTGGGCGACCGCCGAGGCGCCGCTCTCGACGACCGCTGACACGGGTGCGGCGTAGGCTGAGCGGGTGACAGATGTGCGGTTCGTGGCGATCGGGGACTCGTTCACAGAGGGCGTCGGCGACGAACTTCCCGACGGGCGCGTGCGCGGCTGGGCGGATCTGACGGCCCAGGGATGGGCGGATGCGCTCGGGAGGCCGATCCAGTATGCCAACCTCGCGATCCGCGGCAAGCTCGTCTGGCCCATCGTCGAGCAGCAGCTCGAGCCGGCGCTCGCTCTGAAGCCCACCCACCTGTCGTTCAACGGCGGCGGCAATGACATGCTGCGGCCGCGGACATCGATCGGTCACATCGCCGATGCGTTCAGCCGGGTGCTCCGCCGTTGCGACGAGGAGGGTGTGACCCTCGTGCTCCTGTCCGGGGCGAACCCGTCGGCGCAGCTGCCGATGAGCAGGCTGATCCAGCGTCGCGGCGATCTCATGTCGGCCGCGGTCGTGCAGCGTATCGCCGATCGGCCCGACGTGATCCGCGCTCTCAACTGGCCGGATGCCGAGCTGTCGGATCCGTCGTACTGGTCCGAGGACCGCCTGCACATGAACAGCCGCGGCCACCACCGGGTCGCCGCACGTGTGCTGGAAGCGCTCAGCCAGCGTGTGCCGGAGGGATGGTGGTCGATGCCGGCCCTCCCGGACGCGGTGCGGCTCGCCCAGGGCGAGTACGTACGCGAACACCTGGGCCCCTGGGTGCGCCGGCGTCTCACCGGCACGTCGTCGGGGGATGGTCGGGAACCCAAGTTCGGCGGCGCGTGGACGGAGATCGCCCCGCGCTAACGGAGTCCGCTCAGTCGGCGCGAGGGCGTCGCGGCGGGTCCATCCCCAGCAGGACCCGTGTCTTCCGGCGCTCGATGACGATGAATGTCCACCCGAGCGCCCACAGCGGCACCTGTGCAAAGAACGCGAGTCGGAACGCGTCGAGCCGATAGGTGTCGGGGGTCCCCGCTCCCTGCAGGTCCAGCGCGAGCCCGATGGCGAAGATCGCGATCAGCGCCGCGAGGAAGCCGCCGACGTTCGTGATGCCGGTCGCCGTGCTCAGGCGGTGTGCGGGATTGTGCGTGCGGGCGTGATCGAAGGCGATCATCGATGCCGGTCCCCCCATCGCGAGCCCCACCGCGAGAACGTAGAGCAGCCATAATGGCGCCGGCCCCGGCCAAGCGATGACCACCATCCATACGACGAACTGGGTCGCCACGGCCGGGAGCACCAGTGCGCGCGAGCGCAGATGCGGGATGCGGCGCGAGATGTCGCCCATGATCGGTCCGAGTGCCATGCCGACGACGACGTAGACCGAGAGCACGCCCGCGGACTGTGCGGGCGTGAGGCCCTCGCCAGCCGTGAGGAACGGCGTTCCCCAGAGGAGCACGAACGCGGTGCCGGCGAACGGTGCGGTGAAATGCGACCAGAACGCGAGGCGCGTGCCGGGGTGCGCCCACGCCGCCCGGATGCCGACACCGGTGTCCATCGAGGAGCGCACCACCCTGATGGCTCCGGTGTTCGTGTCGACGGACACGTCGGCGCGCAGCTCGGGCGGGCGGTTGCGGATGACGGCCCACACCAGGATGCCGAAGAGCACGCACAGCCCGGCGATGCCCCCGAAGACGATCTCCCAGCTGGTCGCGTGGAGCGTCGCCGCGAGGGGAGCGAGGGCGAGCAGCTGTCCGGCTTGGCCGACGAGCCCGGTGAGCTGGCTCATCAACGGACCGCGCTGCGCGGGGAACCAGACGGCGACCAGACGCAGGACGCCCGGGAAGATCGCGGCATCCCCGGCGCCGAGCAGCATGCGAGCGAAGATCGCGACGCCGACACTGGGGGAGAAGGCGAGCGTCAGCTGCCCGGCCGCCATCAGAAGCATGCCGATCGTCATGATCGGCCGGGCGCCGTAGCGGTCCAGCAGCAAGCCGACGGGGATCTGCATGCCACCGTAGACGGCGAGTTGCACGACGGCGAACATGGAGAGCGTCGCGGCATCCGCGCCGAAGCGCTCTGCGGTGTCGACACCGACGGCGGACAGGGAGCTGCGGTTGATCACCGCGAGCATGTAGGCAGCGACGCCGACGCCCCAGATGAGCCAGGCTCTGGCATCCGGCCCGACGGACGCGGGGGAGAGGCGGGGCGAGCTCACCCCTCAACGCTACTCGCGTGCGAGCGCGTACTCGGACCCGGACGGCGTGCGGACGAGGAGCCCATGATCGACCAGGTACCGCCGGAGCACGGCGACATCGTCGTTCGGCGCGTACGCCTCGAGGTGCTCGTTGACCTCGTGTTCGCTCATGACGACGCCGGGGGAGAAGGCGCGCGCCGCGACGAGGCTGAGCACCTCCACGCGGTCGCCGTGCTGGGAGGGGTACCGGTCGATGCGGCCGTCGCGGTCGAGGAAGCGCTCCGGCCCGCGCGGGCGGGGCGGCGCCACCAGCAGAGCCCGCAGCGGGGCATCGTCAAAGCGGATGCCGTCGCCGTCGCGTACCACGAGACCGAGAGTCGCGAGTCGGTCGAGGGCTCGTTCGCGCGCCCGTGGCGTCCGCGGCGCCGCTGCCGTCTCCGCGAGTACCGCGCGTACATCGTCGTCGCGCAGCGCCGCGATGACCGCGCGCCACGCCTCAGGGGAGTCGGTCATCACTCCAGGATAGCGACGGGGCGAGGAAGAGAACCGTGATGTGGGGCGGGACGCCGACACGGGCATCGCTCGCGAACCTCTGCCGCAACGCGAGCGCGATGCCGGCCTGACATCGTCGAGGTCGGCGCCGAGGGGAGTGGCGAGCGTGCATCAGACGCGCGGCGACTGGACCGTCGAGAGCCATTCGTCGGTGATCCGCAGGAAGGTGTCCGGCTGTTCGATCCAGGGGTAGTGGCCACACTCTTCGATCATCGAGAGACCTGCACCCAGGGTCGTGGCGTAGTCCACGACGGGCTGGACGCCGGTGAGGTAGTCATCGCTGCCACCGATGACGAGCGCCCGGGGGAGGGTGGCCGCACGGATGCGATCTGTCGCGTCGGCAGGGATGTCGTTGAACCACGCCAGCGCTGAGGCCAGGCTGACTGCACCGAGGTGCGCGTGCGCCTGTTCGACCTCGGTCCAGTGCGCGTATGTCGCTGGAGCTTGTCGTTGGAATGCCTCGCGGAACGCATCCTCGGTGGCGGGATCGTCCTGTTCCAGCGAACGGAGCGCTTCCGCGACGACGGGAAGGCTCCTGTCAAGGACGACGGAATCTCCGTCGTGGGGGGTTCCCGTAAGCCATGTCGCGGGCGGCGTTACCAGTGTCAGTGATCGGACGCGATGCGGGTAGCGCGTCGCAGCGGCGAGAGCGAGTCGAGTTCCCGCGGAGTGCGCGAGAAGGTCGACTTTGTCCAGGTCGAGGGCATCCGCCAGGGCGATCACATCGTCGGCATCCGACCACCATCCACGAGAGAGTCCGCCGCTTCGAGGCGTTCCTCGCGGATGCAGGACAAGGAGACGACGGGTTCGATCGAGGCCCGCAAGGTCGCCCACATACTCCGGTCCTCGGCATGGACCGCCAGGAAGAACGATGACGGGCTCAGCGTCGGGGTCTCCCGTCTCGGTGACCGCGAAGGGGAGGTCCAGATCTTCGGCGCGCATGACTCCCACCCTGCCACGCAGATGACACCCCGCTTTCCCAAGGCGCTCCCAGACACGTGATCTGACATAATGTGCATTATCGGCTATTTCGTACTCCTCTCGCGTCATCGCCAGTCCCTGCCCTCAGAATGCCGCTCATCGCCATGATCGCGGTGATCGAACGCTCGCCAGGATCGCTTTCACAGCGACGCGGGAACAGCGCTACCCTGAAGACATCTCCACTCACAGGAGATTTTCAGAAAGGGCTTCGCCATGACTACTGAACCGTCCCTCGAGAAGACGGCAACGAACGGCATCCGGACCGCACTGGGTCTGGGTGGTGTGTTGTCGGTCATCCTCGGTATCGTCATCCTCGTCTGGCCCGGAAAGACCGCCATGGTCGTCACCGCCCTGATCGCGGTCTACGCGATCATCGCCGGTCTCGTCTACGCGGGCATGGGCATCTTTGCCACGGGCAAGGGCGGGTGGTCGCGCATCGGCCACATCCTGCTCGGCGTCCTCTACGTCGTCGCCGGCATCGTGGCGTTCTCCAACCTGGGACTCGCCGCGGTCTCGCTCGCCGTGTTCCTCGGCATCCTCGTCGGGATCATGTGGATCATCGAGGGCGTCGTCGCGCTCTCGACGCTCGATCTGGCACCGTCGCGCGGCTGGACCATCTTCTACGCGATCATCTCGATCATTGCCGGTGTCACGCTGCTCTTCTCGCCCCTCTGGGGCGCAGTGGTGCTGTGGTGGCTGCTGGGCATCTCGGCCATCGTGATGGGTGCCATCCAGATCGGACGCGCTCTCTCGTTCGGCACGTAATCCGACGACGAGGCGCCCCGCTGGCCGAGAGGGCGCGGGGCGCTTCGTCGTGAAAGCGGATACCGCCGCTCAGGCGACCGGAAGGTGACGCGTCCACCAGTCGAGCACGGCGTCGAAGCGCTCCACCCGATGCCGGGGACGACCCGAGCGGGTGAGTTCATGGTTCTCCCGCGGGAAGATGAGCATCTCGGCATCCGTACCCTGACGCTTCAGCGCTGCGTAGTAGCGGGTCGCCTGCTCCAGCGGGCAGCGGAAGTCGAGCTCGGAGTGCACGACGAGTGTGGGCGTCCGGACTGACCCGACGACGGCCATCGGGCTCTGCCGCGCGAGGTCCTCGGGGTCGGTGCCCACATACTCATCGCCGAAGAAGGAGCCGATGTCGCTCGTACCCTGCATGCTGACCGGGTCGAGGAACCCGCGCTCCACGATGGCGCCGGCGAAGCGGTGCTCGTGCGCGATCGTCCAGGCCGTGAGGTAGCCGCCGTACGAGCCGCCCTGGATGCCGACGCGCGCGCCATCCAGCCGCTCGTCGCCGTCGATCACACCGTCGAGGAAGTCGAGCACGTCGGTCATGTCGACCGTGCCCATCGCCTGGCGGATGCTGCGACCGTGCGCACGACCGTAGCCGGCGCTCCCCCGCGGGTTGCAGTAGACGACCGCATAACCGGCGTCGACGAGCACCTGGGTTTCATCGAACAGGTGTATGCCGTACGACGCATACGGACCGCCGTGGATCTGCAGGATCACCGGGAACGGGCCTTCACCGGCGGGGACCGCGACCCAGCCGTGCACGGGATATCCGTCGCGGGCGACGACCTCCCGCTCCTCCGGTCGCGCGGCGACAAGCGCGGCGGCGGCCTTCCCGAACGAGGTGCGCGGCCCGGCGCCGAGGAGCGACAGCTCGCCGAGGCTGTGAGGCGTCGCGTGGGAGAACACCACGCGCTCTCCCGCCGCGGCGTGTCCGCCCACCTCGATGTCGCCGTCGACGAGCGCGTGGACGCTCCCGTCGCGCGTGACGCGCAGCAGCTCCACCCGTCCGCGGGTACGGTTCTGCACGAGGAAATCACCGCCGATCGGCGTGATGTGCGAGCCCACCTCGCCCAGATCGGTGGTCTCGGGATCCGTGAGCCGTCGCGGCGACGGCGCATCGAGCGGGCCCGCCATGACGTAGAGAGCGACGTCCGGGGCGATGAAGTCGATGCCGGTCTCCCCCGGCCGCGATGCGAGGACGGCGATCGTGCCGTCGGCGGCGACCGTCACGTCGTCGACCGAGAACCCGGCGGCACGACCCAGAACCTCCGTGATCCCCGACCCGTCGACCGCGACCGCGAGCAGAGGCGTGCGCAGGTCGCGACGGTCGTGCTCGATCTCATCGAGCACCGTGAGCACGTGCGCGCCATCGACGGTGAACACCACGCCGTGATGCGACGCGGCACCGGACGTCAGCGCGACGGCCTCCGCAGCCACGCGACGCGCCTGCGCTCCGGCCGTGTCGTCGGAAGCGGTCGGTGCGGGCGTGTAGAAGGGCTCCGCATCGGCATCCGGGGCGTCGATGACGAACACGTGCGACGGACGGTCGCCGATGTAGCCCACACCGTTCGCATGCCAGCGGATCCCGGTGATGTGCCGCGGCGACTCCGCCTCGGCCGAGCGACCCTCGACGGTGCCGTAGCGACCCTGTTCGGGGACCCGTGCCGTGAACGCGATACGTCCCCCGTCGGGCGACCACGCGTACGCACCCACACCGCCGCGGGCGTCGGTGGCCTGTGCGGCCTCACCACCGGATGCCGGGATCACGAACACCTGCGGGGTGCCGTCGGCGTCGGCCCGCACGAAGGCGACCCGTTCGCCGTCGGGCGCCACCTGAGGCGACGAGTCGGACACACCGCGCGTCACGCGACGGGGCGTGCCGTCGGGCAGATCGATCCGCCAGATCTGGCCGACGTTGCGATCGGCATCGAGATCGGGACGCGAGGTGGCGAAGACCGTAAACGAGCCGTCGGGCGCGATGCTCGGCCGGCCGACGGTGACGAGTGCGGTGATGTCGACGGCACGCATGCTCACTCGCCGCCGAACGAGCTCACGTCTCCGACGAGCCGCGTGTTGTCGGCCGGGATCGGCTCGACGGCCGCGAGGGCGACCTCCGCGGCGAACTCCGACACGTTGTAGAGCTTGCCGGCCGACTCACGGCGGTCGGCGATGGCGCCCGGGTTCGCGCGCTCGAGCAGGGCCGCGGTGATCGTGCCCTCGATCATGTCACCGGAGACGACCACGAGATCGATCCCCTGTTCGGCCAGCGCCGGGATGCGCTCGCGGAGCGCATCCTCGCCGGCACGCTTGGACAGGGCGACCGGCTCGTACTCGGGCATGGTCGGAGTGGTGCGAATGAAGTGGGCCTGGTGGCTCGTGACGAACACGACGCGGGAGCCGTCGTGCAGCAGGGGCAGCGCCGCATCGAGCACGTTCAGCTGCGCGTCCCGGTTGAGCACGAGGGCGTAGTCCTCGCCCATGCCGCTCTCCATGCCGCCGGAGGCGTTGAGAACGAGCAGGTCGAGGCTGCCGAACGTCTCCGAGACGGCCTCCATCATCGCCGCGACCGATCCGGCGTCGGTCAGGTCCGCACCGACCACGAGCACCTCGACGCCCAGTTCCCGCAGCTCGGCAGCGAGCTTCTCGGCACGCGGAGCCTTGTTGCGGAAGTTGATGACGACGTTGGCACCGCCTTCGGCCAGATAGCGAGCGGTATCGGCGCCGATACCGCGCGACGAGCCGGTGACGAGAGCCGTCCTTCCGTCGAGCGAACCGGCGGGAATGGGCTGGGACATGATTGCTCCTGCGAAATGACGGATGCCGGCGGAGTTCGCCGTGGCCTTCTCGACACTATCAACCGGGACCCGCATCGACCGGCGGGTGAACACCGCGTCGGCGCGACCCGGTGTTAGGGTTCGAACAAGGACCCGCGAAGGGAGCTCGCATGCTGCCCGATCTGACGCAGTACCTCTGGATCGCCTGGCTCGTGCTCGCCGTGGCCTTCGTGATCATCGAGCTGCTGACCCTCGAGTTCACCTTCCTCATGCTCGCCGCAGGATCGCTCATCGGCGGTCTGGGCGTGAACCTCCTCGGCGGTCCCTGGTGGCTGCAGGTCCTCGTCGGCGCCGCGGTGTCGGCCCTTCTGCTCTTCACGATCCGCCCCCTTCTGCTGCGCGCCTTGCACCGGTCGAGCCAGCTGCACCCGACGAACGTCGACGCCCTCTATGGGATGGGGGCGCGGGTGAGCTCGCCCTTCGCCGAGGGCCGTGGGTTCGTCCGCCTCGACAACGGCGAGCAATGGACGGCCGAGCTCGCGCAGGGCGCACCGCCGCTCCACCCCGGCGACCGCGCCGTCGTCACCGCGGTGCGTGGCGCGACGGTCGAGGTCGCCGCCGCCTTCCCCCTCTCCGCCTCGGAGTCCCCCGCAGCACCCGA
The DNA here is from genome assembly GCA_947647645.1 of uncultured Microbacterium sp. Taxonomy (GTDB): domain Bacteria; phylum Actinomycetota; class Actinomycetes; order Actinomycetales; family Microbacteriaceae; genus Microbacterium. The sequence continues at coordinate 907 of CANSLE010000006.1, read as the reverse complement.
TTCCCCCGAAAGGAGCGCCGACTGATGGTCGACGTCGGAGCATTCGTCGGACAGATCTTCGTGATCGTCCTCCTGGTCGTGGTCGCGATCTTCGTGATCGTGGTCCTCTTCCGGTCGATCCGCATCATCCCGCAGGCCTACACGGGAGTCGTCGAACGGCTCGGCCGCTATCAGCGCACGCTCTCCCCCGGCCTCAACCTCCTGGTGCCCTTCGTCGATCGCCTACGTCCGCTCGTCGACATGCGCGAGCAGGTGGTCTCGTTCCCTCCGCAGCCCGTCATCACAGAGGACAACCTCGTCGTCTCCATCGACACGGTCGTCTATTTCCAGGTGACCGATGCGCGCGCCGCGACCTATGAGATCGCCAATTACCTGTCGGCCGTCGAGCAGCTCACCACGACCACGCTGCGCAACGTCGTCGGCGGGCTGAACCTGGAAGAGGCCCTGACCAGCCGCGACAACATCAATGGCCAGCTGCGCGTCGTCCTCGACGAGGCGACCGGGAAGTGGGGTCTCCGGGTGTCGCGGGTGGAGCTGAAGGCGATCGATCCGCCCCACTCGATCCAGGACTCGATGGAGAAGCAGATGCGCGCCGAACGCGAGCGTCGCGCGACGATCCTGACCGCCGAGGGCTCGAAGCAATCGCAGATCCTGGAGGCGGAGGGGCGTCGCCAGGCGGCCATTCTGGGTGCGGAGGGCGACAAGCAGGCGGCGATCCTGCGCGCAGAGGGCGAGGCCGCCGCGATCCAGAACGTGTTCTCCGCAATCCACGCCGGCCGTCCCGACGACAAGCTGCTCGCCTACCAGTATCTGCAGACGCTGCCGAAGATCAGCGACAGCGCGTCGAGCAAGCTCTGGATCATCCCGAGCGAGTTCACGGAGGCGATGAAGGGTCTCGGCAGCGCCT
>CANSLE010000005.1 GCA_947647645.1 uncultured Microbacterium sp. | reverse complement strand
CGCGCGTCGTCGAGCTGCCGTTCCATTCGGCGGCGAGCTCGAGCACGTCGCGGCCGTGGATCTCGGCGGGGTCCATCGCCGCGAGGCCCTTCGCCGCGACGGCGGGCGCGGCCGCGGCGATGGCCTCGCGCGCCTGCCGCTCGAGCGAGGGACCCAGCCCGAAGGCGGAGTCGACGTCGCGGATGAAGTCGAACGCGAACATCTCGCCCACACCGCCGTGGGCGCCGTGGAGCAGATGGCCGTCGACCACCACGCCCGCCCCCAGGCGTTCGCCGGCGAGCAGGGCGACGACGTCGCGGCATCCGATCGCGCCGCCCTCGGTGCTCTCGGCGGCGGCGGCGAGTTGCGCGTCGTTCTTCACCTCGACGACATCGGCCCACCCGGCCAGCGCGTCGATGAGACCGGGGTTGGTGCGCTCCCAGAAGCCTTCGGGATGGGGCGGCGACTGCCCCTGCATCGTCACCGGGGCCGCCACGCCGGCACACAGGGCCAGCACGTCGACACGCTCGACCCCGGCCGCGGCGAGCGTGTCGCGCAGGTGCGTGAGGATCGCGGAGCGCCGCTCGTCGACGCTCTGGGCCGAAGACAGCGGAACCTGCCGTCGCAGCAGGGTCTCGCCCGCGAGGTCGGCGACCGCGGCGGTCAGGTGGGTGTCTCCCGCGTCGAGGGCGACGACCACGCCGGCATCCGCCCGGAGGGCGAACCGTCGCGCCGGCCTGCCGGCCCGGTACTCGCCGGCATCGCGCGCATTGGGCAGCTCGCTGAGCACTCCTGCGGCGATGAGGGTGTCGATGGCCTCGATCGCCGTCGATCGGGTGAGGGATGCCGCCTGCATCGCGTCCGTGGCGGTGAAGGCGCCGGCATCCCAGGCGAAGTCGAGCACACCGTCGACGCTGGCGCGACCGGTGCCGTTGTCGACGAACGTCTGATTCACTCTTGACCTTTCGCTGGGGGTGGTGCAAGAGTATTGCCATTCAGTTGATTCGACCATTAAATCTACTCCAGGTCGAATCTCGAGAGGCGGCACCTGGGCCGCTGGACGGAAGGACGACGGTGTCTGTGAGAACCCCACGAGCGTTGCGGGCGGTCGCCGCCGGCATCGCGCTCGCCCTGGCGGGGACGCTCCTCGCGGGGTGTACCAGCGACGGACGCGAGACGATCCGCTTCACCTTCAGCAAGCGCGAGGCGCTCGCCTTCATGAACGGCGTCGTCGATTCCTACAACGCGTCGCAGGACCGTGTGCGCGTCCAGATGGACACCTCGGGAGTCGATGTCGTCTCCGCGAGCTTCGTCCGCGGCAACCCGCCGGACATCATGCTCGCGAACTACAACTACGAGACCGCGCGGTTCGTCCAGCGGTGCGCCCTGAGCGATCTCAGCGGCACCAGGGCCGCGTCGACGACGCGCGACGACCTGCAGACGCTCATGGACCAGTACGGGTCATGCCCCGGACGGGTCAGCGCCTTGCCGTACTCGGTGATGGCGGCATCCGTGATCTACAACAAGGACCTGTTCGCGCAGGCCGGCGTCGCGGTGCCCACCACCTGGGACGAGCTGGTGGCCGCCTGCGAGAAGCTCACCGCCGCCGGGATCACGCCCTTCTACGGGACCTTCAAGGACGACTGGACCGTCGGGCAGGGCTGGTACGACTACGCCGTGGGCGGCTCGGTGGACGTCGTGGACTTCTTCAACCGCCTCGCCGCCGAGGGCGCCGACGTCGGACCCGACTCGGCCACCTCGTTCGCGCGGGACTTCACCGCCCCGATGGAGAGGATGACCCGCCTCACGTCGACGTTCGTCAACGCCGACGCGCCCAGCCGCGGCTACGGCGACGGCAACCTTGCGTTCGCGAAGGGTGCGGCGGCGATGTACCTCCAGGGTCCCTGGGCGTTCAGCGAGATCGCCAAGACCTCGCCGGACATGAACCTCGGCACCTTCCCGCTGCCGATGACCGACGATCCGGGTGACCTGCGGGTGCGCGTGAACATGGACCTGGCCGCGATGATCCCCGAGGGGTCGCGACACCAGGACGCCGCCCGCGACTTCCTCGAGTACCTGTACCGCCCCGAGACCATCGCGGCGTACAACACCGCGCAACTCGGCTTCACCCCCACCAAGGACGCGTCCATGCCGAGCGACCCGCGCATCGTCGGGATGATCCCCTTCTACACGTCGGGCAAGGTCTACCAGGGTCCGTCTGTGCTCGTGCCGAAGACCATTCCCGTCTTCAACTACGTGCAGGCCATCGTGCTCGGCGCGAGTCCGCAGGCCACGCTGCGGACGATGGATGCCGACTGGGCGCGCCTGGCGTTCCGTGCCCCCGCGCCCACGACCGAGACAGAGGAGTCCGGACGATGACCACGTCCACGATCGTCACCGCCGGTGACCGTACCGCACGTCGCAGCCACCGACGTGTCGAGCCGATCTACTATCTCTTCCTGCTGCCGAGCCTCGTCCTGTTCACGCTGGCGATCACCGTTCCGGGCATCGTGGGCATCTTCTTCAGCTTCACCGACTCGATCGGGATCGGCGAGTGGCACTTCACCGGGCTGACGAACTACATCGCCATGTTCAGCGACCCGGCGATCCTGCAGAGCTACCTCTTCACCATCGGGTTCTCCATCGCGACCGTGCTCGTCGTCAACGTGGTGGCGTTCCTCCTGGCGGTCGGGCTCACCGCCCGCATCCGGCTGAAGACGGCCCTGAGGACCGTGTTCGTGATCCCGATGGTGATCTCAGGCATCATCATCGCCTACGTCTTCAACTTCCTGTTCTCGAACTCGCTCCCGAGCGTGGGCGAGGCCCTCGGCATCCCGGCCTTGTCGACGAGCCTGCTCGCCAACCCCGACATGGCCTGGGTCGCGATCGTGATCGTGACCGCGTGGCAGGCGATCCCGGGAACGCTGCTCATCTACATCGCCGGCCTGCTCGCGGTGCCGGGCGACGTGTACGAGGCCGCCGCGCTGGACGGCGCCTCGAAGCGCCAGCAGCTCGTACGCATCACCCTGCCGCTGGTCGCGGGGTACGTCGTGATCAACATCATCCTCGGCTTCAAGGGCTTCCTCAACGCCTACGACATCATCGTCGGACTCACCAACGGCGGTCCGGGAACGGCCACGCGCAGCGTCGCGATGACGATCATCGCGGGCTTCAACGGCGGCGACTACGCCTACCAGATGGCCAACGCGACCATCTTCTTCGTCGTCGCCATCCTCATCTCCCTGCTCCAGCTCTCGCTGACTCGCGGAAGGAACGCCTTCTGATGTCCACCCAACCCGCCCTCGTCGCCGAGGATGCCGCGGCCTTCGCGCCCGCGGACGACCGCCGTCGCACGAGCCCCGCCACCCGCGGAGAGCGCGTCAGCTGGTCGACCACGATCATCCTGCTCCTCTGCGCCGTCACGGTTCTGCTGCCGCTCTACGTCACGGTCTCGATGGCGTTCAAGACCACCGGTCAGGCCGTCGACGGCAACGCGTTCTCGCTGCCCGCGCCGTTCAGCATCGACGGCTTCGTCGAGGCGTGGAACCTCACGAAGTTCCCGGTCGGCGCGGGCATCTCGCTGCTCGTCACGGCGGGAACCGTCGTCGCGACGATCCTGCTGGCCGCCTTCGCCTCCTACGCGATCGTCCGCAACTGGGACCGACGGCTGTTCCGGTACTCGTTCTTCTACCTGCTCGCCGCGATGTTCATCCCGTTCCCCGTCGTCGCGCTGCCCCAGATCCAGCTCACCGGCCGGGTCGGTCTGGACAACCCGTTCGGCGTCATCATCCTCGCCACGATGTTCCAGCTGAGCTTCAGCGTGCTGCTGTTCACGGCGTTCCTGCGGTCGATCCCGATCGAGCTCGAGGAGAGCGCGCGCATCGACGGCGCCACCACCTGGCAGACCTTCTGGAGGCTCATCTTCCCGCTGCTCGCACCGATGAGCGCGACCGTCGGCATCTTCGCGTTCCTCTATGCCTGGAACGACTTCATGATGCCGTCTCTCATCATCTCCGACCCGGCGCTGCAGACGCTGCCGGTGCGCCAGAACCTCTTCCAGACGCAGTTCAGCAACAACTACAACGTGTCGTTCGCGTCGTACCTCATGGCGATGGCCCCCGCGATCGTCGCGTACCTCTTCACCCAGCGCTGGGTGATGGAGGGTGTCCCCCAGGGCGCCGTCAAGGGCTGACCGCGCACTCGTCCCCCAAACACCCCCCCCGAAATCAGGAAAGGTCCCGCATGACCGCTGTGTCCCCCACCCCCGACGCCCTCGAGCTCTCCCGCGAGGAGGAGCGCGCCTGGTGGCGCCAGGCGGTGGTCTACCAGGTGTACCCGCGCAGCTTCGCGGATGCCGACGGCGACGGCATCGGCGACATCCGCGGCATCCTGTCGCGGGTCGACTACCTCGCCGAGCTCGGGGTGGATGCCGTCTGGTTGAGCCCGTTCTACCCCTCCGAGCTCGCCGACGGCGGCTACGACGTGGCGGACTACCGCGATGTGGACCCGCGGCTCGGTACGCTCGCCGACCTCGATGAGCTCATCGCGGCACTGCATGCTCGCGGCATCCGCCTCGTCGTCGACATCGTGCCGAACCACACGTCCGACCGGCACGCGTGGTTCCAGGAGGCGCTCGCCGCCGGCCGCGGCTCCGCGGCACGCGGCCGGTACATCTTCCGGGAGGGGAGCGGCCCCGACGGATCCGCGCCGCCGACCGACTGGACCGCGGCGTTCGGCGGGTCGGCGTGGGAGCGGGTCGCCGACGGCCAGTGGTATCTGCACAGCTTCGCGACCGAGCAGCCCGACCTCGACTGGAACAACCCCGAGGTGCGCGAGGACTTCCTCACGACGCTGCGGTTCTGGTCGGATCGCGGCGTCGACGGGTTCCGCATCGACGTCGCCCACATGCTCACGAAAGACCTGACCGAGCCGCTGCCCTCGGCCGCAGAGCTCGCCGCGCTGCCGGTCGACGGCACGCACCCGCTGCTCGACCGTGACGACGTGCACGAGATCTACGCCGAGTGGCGCCGCGTGTTCGACTCGTACGACCCGCCGCGCACCGCGGTGGCCGAGGCGTGGGTCGCCTCCGACCGGGTGCCGAAATACGCGAGCCCGGAGAGCCTCGGCCAGTCGTTCAACTTCGACCTGCTTCGGTCGCCGTTCGACGCGGACGAGTTCCGCCAGATCGTCACCGACAACATCGCGCTCGCGGCGCGTTCGGGCTCGTCGAGCACGTGGGTGCTGTCGAACCACGACGTGTTCCGTCACGCCACGCGGTACGCGTTGCCGCGGGTCGACGAGGTCGACGGCGCCGTGCCGAACCGTCACGGCGGAGGGTGGCTCGAGGCCGGCGCCGATGAAGCGGTGATCGACCGGGTCGGGGGCCTGCGCCGCGCGCGTGCGGCGTCGCTGTTCCTGCTCGGGCTGCCGGGTTCGGCGTACCTCTATCAGGGCGAGGAGCTGGGCCTGCACGAGGTCGCCGAGATCCCCGCCGACCAGCGGCAGGATCCGACCTTCTTCCGCACGAACCAGGAGCAGTACGGCCGTGACGGATGCCGCGTGCCGCTGCCGTGGACCCGCGGGGGCTCCTCGTTCGGTTTCGGTTCGGGGGGTGCGCACCTGCCGCAGCCGTCGTGGTTCGCGGACTCGTCGGTCGAGGCGGAAGAGGGCGACCCGGCATCCACCCTCTCGCTGTACCGGCGGGCGCTGGCCCTGCGGCACGAGCTGCTCGCGCCGGAGAGCCTGGAATGGGTCGAGAGCGGCCGCGATGACGTGCTGCGGTTCCGCCGCCCGAACGGGTGGGAGGTCGTGACGGTGTTCGGGGCGGAGCCGTTCGCGCTGTCTCTCGCCGCGGGGCAGCGTGTCGTGCTGTCGAGCGCGCCCGTCGAGGCCGATGTTGTGCCGGGGGAGACGACCGTCTGGATCGCGGGGGACTGATCCGGCGGCTCGGGTTGCGGGGGCCCGGGGGACGGCTCGCAACCGAACTGCAAGGGTTCGGGGGCGACACGCCGGGTGGGCAAGGGATGCCGCGGCGTGTCGCCCGGCATCCCTTGCCGTTCGGTCGAGGACGGCGCGAGCGACCCGATCGATGTGTGCAACTGGAGCGTGGCGTCGACCGACAACGACAAACTGAGCCGATGAGCACAAGGTCAGGCAGGAGTGCCGCGGCATCCGTTCTTGCCGTCGCGGTCATCCAGGTCGTCGTTTTCGCGATCACGACCGCGATCTGGGTCGGGAGGACGATCTTCGCGCGGGGCGCATGCGCGCCCCGCTGTGACTGGGCAGGCGCCGACCGCGCGGGAATCTTCTACTACGTCGCCGCCGTGATGTTTCTCTGCACCGCAGCGGCGGCCGTTTACTCATGGCGGACGCAGAAAGGCGCTCAGCTGGGTTCCGCTCGCCGCGAGCGCCGGGACCGTGGCGGGGCTGCTGATTGCGCTCAGACTCTTCCAGGAGTCAATGGGGTCCTAGCGTCCGGCGATGCCCGTGGGGCACTCGGGTGCGATGGCGACGATGAAGAACCGTTCTGGTTCGGTCGTCGAGCTCACCGCGGTGCACCGGTTCACCGATTCCGACTACGGAGAATTGTCGCTGCGGTTGCGGGAGCCGGCGAACTTGCAGGAAGCAACTGCCGTGGCGTGGGCCCTCACCGGTCGAGGCTTCGTGAAGACCGTTACCACCGAGGATGAGGCGCGCGAGGACATGGTCACCGCCTACCTCAACGCTGACGCTGCCGGCAGGCGGGTTTCGTTGGTGACGAGCACCAACGAGGAAGCGCAGCAGATCAACGACACGATTCAGGCCGCGCTCGTCGACGCCGGCCGCCTCTCCGACCAGGTGGTCGCGATCGGGCAGAACGAGCAGCGTCTGCTCGTGGGCGACGTCGTGCAGACTCGACGCAACGACAGCGGCACCGGGGTCGAGAACCGGGCGCTGTGGACGATCCAGGACATCCGCCCCGACGGTGTGCGCCTGGTGGCTGTCACTGACAGCGGCGACGTGAAGGATGTGTCGGCCGAGTACGTCGCCGACCACGTGCACCTCGCCTACGCGTCGACCGTGCACGGGATCCAGGGTGAGACGACCGATGATGCGTGCCCGTCAGGAAGTCACGCTGGAGGACGCCTCCCGGGCCGCTCTGGACGAATTGTCCCGCGCCGCACGCCCCGTCGACGAGCCCGCGCGCGAGGACCTCACGCCAGCAGTGTGGAGTGACCCTAAGAGGCATCCGTTTGGAGCGATCATCGACCTCGACCGGTTCGTCGCAGACGCACCCGAGAAGGCCGCGGACCTGCGCGCGAAGGTCGAACGGCTCAGCGACAGCATCCACCGCAACGCCGAAACCCTCCGCACCGTCCGCGCCCGCCTGGCCATGGCAGAAGCCCGTGGCCACGCTCTCCAGGTCGCCGGCGTCGAGACTGAACACCCCAGTGCGCTGATCGCGTTGCGCGATCGCCTCACCGCCTCCCTCGAGGACGCCACGGCTCTGCGCAAGCAGCTGCTCAGCGAGTACGCGCGAGCGAACCGAACGGTCGAGCGGGCCGCGGCCGAACGGCAGATCCGAGACGCGATGACACCCGAGCAGGCCGGACACGAGCACCAGGCGCGCATCCGCCACGCCCGCACCGCTCAGGACGCGCGCGCCACCACGTCCGCGCCCAGGTTCGACGATGGATTCGGGATTTGCTAAATCAGCGCATCTAGTCGGCCAAATCCCCAGCGTCGGCCGCGAGCGGAGAGGCGAGGCTCCAGATCGGCCAGGTGCGAAGCAGGTTCAGTCGATCCTCTTCGAGCTCTCCGATGGCTGCTCGGACCTCCGCATCGTCGCCGAGCAGGATTGACGTGCATGCGTAGAGCAGGTCCGCGTTATTCTCCTTAGCTCGCAGCGCTCCGCGCCGCAGAGCGCGAATCTCGTCGAGTACCTGCGCGCTAAGCGTTGAAACACGCTTAATGATCTGCCACCGGTTGACCAAGTGAACCGCGAGCTCACCATCTTGGCCGATGATCCACTCGTTAAGAGTTTCAGCTGCAGTGAGCAGCCGCGACCTCTGAGATAGGTGGCTCTGGTCGGCCGCGCCTACTAGCTTCAAGACCGTTCTCTGCGCCAGAATCAGCGCGGTGCTCCTGTCTCCCATCTCCTCGTACGCCGACGGGATGGAGCCCAGGCGCAGGTTTAGAGCGATCGCTACTTCGTGCGCGGACAGGGCTTCGTAGATTGTGCCGTCGGTCTCCTCGCTCTCTCCTGTCTCACTGACCGTGTAGAGCCGGAACTCGGATCTGTTCGCAGGTGCGCACGGGTCGAAGAATCTCCAGTGGTTCGACTCGTCTCCACGTACGGCCATCAGGATCGCCATGAAGGGACCGACTGCCAGGTCGAACCGGCCCGCCCTGCCGCTCTCCGCATGCAACGCCTCGTTCTGGACAATCGCGGCATACATCAGCTGCAGCATCCGGTACTGCTCAGGGGTGATATCCCCAAACTCGACAATGGCGGCGTCGATCGACAGCTTCTCGAACAGCTCCATCAGCCGCTGAAGGCCTTTAAGGTTGTCGCGATCTTCCTTACTTGCAGGCTGAGGCCGTTCCGTGATCGGGCGCACGTCTCCGTTGACCGTGATCGGGTTCCCGTCACTGGCAGCGATGAAGAAGCGCACCGCGTCGAACTGGTCTCGCACCGAGCCATGCTGCGATAGCTGGAGTGTGATTGTGGACGGCCCGTTGCCTGCCGTCATCTCGAGGGTGAGCGCCTCAGAGAGCTTCGCCTCAAGGGAGTGGTCACCTGTCTGCCGGACAATGCTCCGTTCGTACTCGACGTTCCCGCAAGCAAACGATACGTCGCTCTCGTGGGGAATGTAACTCGCCGGAGTGATCTGCATATCAACGTCGACCGGGATATTCATCCCCTCAGACGTGTGGAACACCACCGCGAAATCCTGCTTTGTTGGATCTAGCATCGAGTGCTTCGAGAAGTCGACCCCGTCGGTGGTAAAGAGGGTGAAGCGCTCAGAATTCTCGATGAGAGCATCGTCAACGCCGAGCTTCACATCCTGGTTCCTCGTCACCACGGCGAAGTCGAAGATCCTCTCGATCTCGGACGTCCTGCTCGGCAGGGTTTTCAGGGGAACCGCTTTTGTGGCCTGCCCGGGTTTCATCTCACGGATGATCCGATTGATCTTGAACGGGTTCATCACCGCGAAGAAGATCTTCTCCAGCCGGGATTCCGGATGAACCGCGACGTAGAAGTACACACCTCCGCCGTTGTCGCGGAAGAAGGCGAGTACCTCCTTTTCAACCTGGTAGGTGGTGCTTTGCTTCTTGAATACCTTCTTGTTGACGTGACTACCGCCTTTGACCTGGACACTCACGCGGCCCTTGAGGGTGGCGTTCGTCTGGACGGAGCCCTCGTATACGTCGACGTGGCCATCAGTTATCGGCGTCCTGTCCTTGACAGCAATCTCCGCGCTGAGTCTCGGGCAGTATGCGAGCTCCCGCCGCACAGCGACGACAGCGGCTTCCTCAACATTGACCATGAGTCCAGTCTGGCGTGACGTCCTCATGGAGTCGCAGATTTAGCGACAGCATCCACCGCAACGCCGAAACCCTCCGCACGGTCCGCGCCACCACGTCCGCGTCCAGATTCGACGATGGGTTCGGGATTGGCTAAGTTGGCCCGCTGCGTTCCCGCTCGTCCCGGCGGAAGGCGATGATGGGTGCGTGACTGGACTCTCCATCGACCACACAGCAGAACCTCACTCGAGCGGCGCTGGGAGTGAGGCTAGCGGTGCGCATCCGCGCATCTGCGCAACCCTGCAGCACGCGGAGCATGTACGTGCCCGAACGCTCTCCCTCGTCGCGGAGGAGCCCAGTGGAGCACTCGACGCGCTCGAGGCGATGACCCGAATCATCGCGGCCACGGAACAGTGGGTTGACGCAACGCCGGCCCATCTCGCCAAGGAGTTCGTCGCGCGGGTCTCTTCCGACTTCTGGGACGGTGTCGACGGAGTATTGAAGAACAAGGTCCCGTCTGTGCTCGACCCGTGCCGGGACCTCATGGAACTGACGATGCTGTTCCGTGAGTTCCGTCTGGCACCTAGCGGGTTCAGGAGGTGGTCGAGCATCAAAGAACCCAACTCGCTCGGCGAATTCAAGTTCGGAAAGCTCGCACGCCGCTTCCCTGACCAGCCGCTCGAAGGCTTCCGCGACGTTGACGCCGCACTAACGGAGTACACGGAGCACTCACGAACACTCCACCCTCAATTCCCCCTCACTTTTCCTCTCGAGCTCAGCCGGGAGCCCGCGAACTTGCCGAAGGGGGCGGTCCTGCCGTGGGCCCTCAGCATGATCCTGGAGGTTCTGCGCCACACGCATTCCGCGCTCGTCGAGTTCGGGCTCTGGCATAGCGAACGCTTCGATCCCAAAGCGGTCGACGCGTCGAGGGAAACCGACCCCGCCCTCGCCCTCGACGACGCCGATTTCGAGACGGTTCATGACTGGCTAGAGCGTCAGGCCACGAGCAAGTCCAACATTCCAGATGCGCTTCGCGAGGCCTACGAGGGTATCTATCGCGGCGGTGCGAAGCCTTAATCTGCGTCTGCAATCTGCGTCTGCGCACCAAATCGCCGATAATGAATCTTATGACAGTTTGTGGATCTCCTGGGCATTAGCTGTACGGGTTTTGGGCCCGCGCCGCGGTCCAGGCTTTCTTCCAAAATTCGCGGGACGGCCTCTTCCCGTCGACCTCGAACCACGCCGATTCGCTCTCCTTGCCGAGCACCCCGGTGAAGCGAGCGACAAGAACCATGTCGCTGTCGACGGAACGCAGCTCGTACCAGCTCAGCGCATCGAGGTCTGCCCAGTCGATGAGTGGGTAGCCGGCCATGCGCACATGCTAACAGCGGCGATTTCGCCATCTCCCCGACCTTTGTTGGGTGAGAAAACGTCAGAATCTCTTCGTGCCGCGTAGGTTAGCTGCCACTATTCGGATTGTGAACCCGATGAACATCCTCGATCTGCTGCGGTTGAAGTCAGCACCGTGGTTTTCGCTCTTGATGTCTGTTGTCGCCCTCTTCACCGTGTGGGCGATCTTCCATTCGATCGCTCCTTCAACTGCAGTCGGGGACTTCCTGCTGGCACTGGGCCTGCCGAGTGGGGTGGCTGACGGCGCACGCGCGGTACACGACTGGATTGTGGCTGAGCCCCGCGCAACTTGGGCGTCCTGGGGCGTTCTAGCGCTGGCCCTCGGGGTAGGGGCTCGCTATGTGGCCTCCGTGTATTACCAGCGCGAGGCGCGGAAGGAAAGCCAGTCGGCGGGCCGCGCAGTGGGGAGCGCTAAGTCTCGAGCCTTCGACGATGGAGTGGTGCGAGAAACAGGCGAGCTGCAAATGCAGCGCGTGCAGCTGGCGGAGAAGGCTTACGAGAAGAAGGCGAAGTACGAGCGGCAGCTCCGAAAATACGAGGGCTCCTTGCAATTCCAGTGTGCCGCGTCCTACTGGCTGGTAGCCGGGATCGCCGTTGAGCTTCAGCCGAGGTCGCTTGAACCTCTTGGTGCCGGCGTTCCCGTTTCCCTGATCACGGCGCTGGCTGCGACTGGCGGTTTGACCCTCATCGCCCTGTTAATCGCGTGTGCGATGGAAGAGTTCTATGACAGCTACGAGCACCCCACCGGGGCCGATCGCTTCAAGGACACACTCCAAATTTTCGGTTTGGAGGTCTTACTCCTGCTGTTCCGGCTTGCTCTCGTGCTCTTCGGGCTCCCGCTGTTCGTCCTCGGCTATTTCCTGTATCCCCGTTTCTCCGAGTCGACGCCCGCGGACGGATAGAACTGCCGAACGGATGTCCGTGACTATGTAGTCGGGGCTTTGATGCTCCCAGTAGCGGAGAACCGTCCAGCCGGCCTCCGTGAGGCGGGCGGTAGTGTCCCGGTCGCGGGCTATATTCCGCGCCACCTTGTTCGACCAGTAGTCACTATTTCGCTGAGGCGCGCGGTGATGCTCTGAGCATCCGTGCCAAAAGCACCCGTCGATGAAAACGGCGATGCGGGGGCCGCGGAAGACCAGGTCTGCACGGCGGTTGATTGCTGCCTCGGGCCGCGCGTCGACGAGGTAGCGCAAGCCCGCCGCGTGGGCAAGTCTCCGGACCGCCAGCTCAGGAGCGGTGTCGCGCGAGCGATTGCCGCGCATGGCCGTGCGCGTTCGGGGGTCGCTCGCCCAGGAGCCGGACATGTCTTCGATGCTACGGCGCGGTAACCGGGAGTGTGGGTGCCGCCCTTTAGGCTGTGCGAGTGGAGAACGTAACCCCGATCGACGTAGCGCGTCCGAAAGTGATCGAATTCTTCGCAGGGATCGGCCTGGCCCGGATGGGGTTGGAGTCGGCGGGCTTCCGCGTTGGCTGGTCTAACGACTATGAGTCCGACAAGAAGGCGATGTACGAGGCGCACTTCGGTTCTGCGGGCGACCACGTCTTTCACCTCGGGGACATCGGCGCCGTCAGCGCGGATGACCTTCCTCATGATGCGAAGCTCGCATGGGCGTCGTCGCCCTGCACCGACCTTTCGCTTGCCGGTGCCAGAGCAGGTCTCGCGGGCAAAGACTCCTGGTCACGCAAGCCGCTCCAGCAAGTGCACCGCTGGGTCGGTGAGGGCAACCACAGCGACCCAGCCGACATTCTCCAGACCGCCGGCTACACCGGCCCGGTGACGGCTCTCCGCGGTCTCGGGAATCAGGCCGACAAGACGCGGGGGAGCGTGTTCGCCACGGCGCAGCGTATGTCCTCCGCCATGGTGCACGATCACCTCATGGCGTGGGCGACGGCGACCCCCGGCCAACGAAGAAAAGCAGAGAGACCTCGCTAAGCTCCATCGCGCGATGTCGACACTCTTGATCGAGGCCAGCGCCGGACTCCAACAAAGGGGCATTCCCCTTGAAAAGACGCACTGCGGAAGACACGGGTGGTCGGGTTTCCATACCTCCTTCCGTGAATCGTATTTCGTGACCCGAGAGGGTGAACTACGCGAATACTCGCGTGGTCAGACAAATCCGCTCGACGTCAGGCTCCAGCGCCTATAAAGGGGCGAGGGTCCGTTGAGTCAGGCCCTGTTCCTGGTCGAGCTCGCGGCAATCGCTGTCAGCTCTCCCCTCGACCGAGCGCCCGTTTTGCGGAGCAGATTCGACACGTGGAACTTGACGGTGTTGTCGCTGATTCCCAGTTGATCTGCGATTGCACGATTGCGAGCTCCCGATGCCACCAGGCGGAGCACATCGCGCTCCCGCGGGCTGAAGTTCACCGAGTCCTCGAGCGGCTCTGCTTCTGCCGGGGGGTCGAGCGGGAGCCGGATGTCGAGGGATGTCCCCCAGCCTGTCGTCGACGACACCTCCAGGTCGCCGTCGAGAGTAGCGACACGCTCGGCGATGGGCCTGAGCGCGTCGTCGTGGGCGCTGATCTCGCCCTGACCGTCGTCGCGGATACCGATGAGCAGGTTGAGGCCGTCGCAATCCCACTGAATGCGCACCCGTTTCGCCTCCTCCTGGTCGACAAGCGCGAGCACCGCGCTGCGAACGATCGCGCGAGCCGTATGAGCCACCTCCCCTGGCAGCGCCCGCCCACCGGTCGGCGGTTCGACGAACTGCACGTCCAGGCCGCCGAAGCGCGCGAGCGGACGAAGGTCGGTACGGAGCCGCGCGAATGCCCCATCCACCGGCTCCAGCATGGTGCCCAGCTGCTGGTCGGTCGTGCTGCGCAGCTCGATCAGGGCAGCGGATGCCAGATCGAGCGCCGTCGCGCGGCTTGCGCGGTCCTCCAGTCGCGTCGAACGAAGGACCGCGAGAATCGACTCGAGCGTCACAGCGTGCCGATCAGCCTGTTCGGCCATCGCCTGCGCGTGCTCGACCTGAAGCCTGCGAGAGACCGAACCGAGCTCGTTGTTGTTGCTCACCGCTTCAACCTACCCGGCCAACCTGTACCTACCGCAATGGGTAGGTCCACTCCACCGCCGGGCGGGTGCGTCGCTGCCGCAACCCGGCGACCATGGATACATGACTGCTGTGGACCGTGACGTATCGACGCCCTCGCCACCCGACGTGACGGCATCCCTCTCCCTCATCCTGGAGGAAGTCAGGGCGACGATCGACGCGGTGATGACACACCGAGCGGACGACCTCGACAACCTCGCCGAAACCCTCGCGAATGCCAGGCGGATCTTCGTGCTCGGGGCGGGCCGTTCCGGCATCACCCTGCAGATGACTGCCATGCGCCTCATGCACCTCGGCCTGACCGTGCACGTCGTCGGCGACGTGACCACGCCGGCGATCGGCCCCGGCGACGTGCTGCTGACGGCGAGCGGCTCAGGAACGACGACATCGATCGTTCGTGGGGCGGATGCCGCGGTGAAGGCTGGCGCGAAGGTCGCCGTCATCACAACAGCCGCAGCGTCGCCGTTGGCTGCGCTCGCCACCGCCGTGGTGGTCGTGCCGGCCGCGCGAAAGCTGGACCGTTCCGGCACCGTCTCGGCGCAGTACGCGGGCGGTCTGTTCGAGCAGACCGTCATGCTGCTCGGCGACGCTCTGTTCCACAGCCTCTGGCTGCGTTCGGGGCAGAGCGCAGACGAGCTCTGGCCCCGGCACTCGAATCTTGAATGACACCACCTCCTTGTATACGCGGAGGCTCGCACCACAACCAGAAAGAAACACTATGAAGTTGCAGTTCGCCATGGACACCCTGACCACCGAAGCAGCGCTCGAGCTCGCGGCTGCCGCTGCGCCACATGTCGACATCCTCGAACTCGGCACGCCGCTGATCAAGAGCGCGGGCCTGTCGGCGATCACCGCAGTGAAGGCTGCGCACCCGGACAAGATCGTGTTTGCCGACCTCAAGACGATGGACGCCGGCGAGCTCGAGGCCGACATCGCGTTCGCCGCGGGCGCTGACCTCGTCACCGTTCTCGGTGTCGCCGGTGACAGCACCATTGTCGGAGCGGTGAAGGCCGCGAAGAAGCACGGCAAAGGCATCGTCGTCGACCTGATCGGTGTCGCCGACAAGCCCGCCCGTGCCCGCGAGGTCGTCGCCCTCGGCGCCGAGTTCGTCGAAATGCATGCCGGACTCGATGAGCAGGCGGAAGAAGGCTTCACCTTCGCCACTCTCCTGCGTGACGGAGAAGCATCCGGTTCGCCGTTCTCGGTCGCCGGTGGTATCAATGCGAGCACCATCGCCTCCGTCCAGGCATCCGGCGCGCAGGTCGCCGTCGCTGGCGGAGCCATCTACGGCGCACCAGACGTCGGCGCCGCTGCCGCCGAATTGCGCGCCGCGATCGCCTAGCCCGAGTCGATGTCCGCATGGGGTCGCGGAACACGCACGAACCCATGCGGCCTTCGATTGCACCCTGACTGACCACCGTGACCAGCCCCCCTACGCGTCTGTCTCGGTGGCACGAGAGGGTCAGACGGATACGCGGATGTCGTGGATGCTCTGGAGAGATAGCGCGTTCGATTTCGGGAGAGCGGACAGCGACGGTGGCTGAACACCAAGCTCCAGGTATGCCGCGTGGAGTGCGGCAACGACCCCGCCCGCCGCTCCCGAGAAGTCACCGGGCTCCACGCTGGTAAGGGCGTAGACCCGCCCGGCTTCGATGCCCGCAAGGGTGCGTCATACGCAACAGGCCTCAACGCCAAAAACGACCGTTTGCGGCCGGCGCAGCGGCCGTAGACACTGATCCCGGCCGCCGTGACCGTGGGCCATAAGCGTGTTTCGGCAGACGTTATCGGAGCGAGCCAGATCAGGGGTCACCTAACCGTGCAGCAGTCCCACTCAAGTCGCGGTCTTCCAGGTTGCTCGCGCTGTAACCGTCATTCTCGGGCGACCAATGCGACTACCAGGGCACTATCCCGGCTCGATCGCTACACATCAACTTTAGGCGAGCCCCTTGTCACGTGGTTCCTGGGGGCGTTTGCTGTCTGGCAATGGGGCCGGCGTCGGAGAGGCATTGCTAGAAAGACATCGAGCAACACAATCGGATCGGAGTAGACATGAAAGCAGTGGTGTACGAGGGACCCCGTCAGGTCAGCACGAAGGACGTCCCGGACGCGAAGATCGAGCGACCCACCGATGTGCTGGTCAGGGTGACGACGACGAACATCTGCGGCTCGGACCTCCACATGTACGAGGGGCGGACGTCCTTCGAGGTAGGCCGGACGTTCGGTCACGAGAACATGGGGGAGGTCATCGAGGTCGGTAGTGGCGTGGAGAAGGTCAGGGTCGGAGACCGGGTTGTGCTCCCGTTCAACATCTCGTGCGGATTCTGTAAGAACTGCGAACGCGGCCTGACCAACTACTGCCTCACCACCCAGCCCGACCCATCATTCGCGGGTGCGGCCTATGGGTTCGCCGACATGGGTCCCTATGGCGGTGGCCAAGCGGAACTGCTCCGTGTGCCTTTCGGTGACCACAACGCGCTGCGCCTGGGCGAGGATGCGGAGGAGAGGGAGAACGACTACGCCATGCTCTCTGACATCTTCCCCACCGGCTACCACGCCACCGAGATGGCCGGCGTAGTACCCGGCGACAGCGTGGTGATCGCTGGGGCGGGTCCGGTCGGATTGATGGCCGCCCTGTCCGCGATGATCAAGGGCGCCGCGAAGGTGATGGTGGTCGATCGCCACCCTGACCGGCTCGCGCTGGCCGAGCAGATCGGCGCGATCGCCATCGATGACTCCAAGGTCGATCCCGTGCAAGCTGTTCTCGACGAGACGATGGGGCTGGGAGCTGACCGTGGTTGCGAATGCGTGGGCTACCAGGCCCACGATCCCCAGGGCAACGAGGACACCGCCGCCACGCTGAACATGCTCATCAACTCGGTCCGCTTCACCGGAGGAATCGGCACCGTTGGCGTGTTCGTCCCCCAGGACCCGGGGGCTAAGGGCGAATTGGCCAAGCAGGGCAAGGCAGCCATCGACTTCGGCACACATTGGTTCAAGGGGCAGACCATGGGAAGCGGTCAAGCCCCGGTCAAGCGGTACAACCGCCAGCTGCGGGACTTGATCGCCGCCGGCAAGGCGACCCCTTCGTGGATCGTCTCCCACGAGATCTCGCTGGACCAAGCCGCCGATGCCTACAAGAACTTCGACGCCCGGTCCAAGGGTTGGACCAAGGTCCTCATCAAGCCCGGGATGTCGACCGAGAAGAAGGCGAACTGATATGGCCGAGACGCTGCAGGGCAGGAGAGTCGCCACCCTCGCCGCCGACGGAGTCGAGCGAGTCGAGCTCGAACAGCCCCGCGAGGCACTCGAGCGGGCTGGTCACAGACTGAGGTTCTGTCGATCCATGACGGTGAGATTCAGGCGCGTGAGAACGATCTGAATGCAGCAGGCACATTCACCGTCGACAAGTTGGTCGCGGACGCCTCCGTCACCCACTATGACGCCCTGCTTCTCCCGGGCGGCACGGTGAACCCCGACCAACTCCGGGTTGACCCCGGCGCCGTGTCCTTCGTCCGCGAGTTCGTCGAAAGCGGGAAGCCCGTTGCGGCGATATGTCACGGGCCGTGGACGCTGATCGAGGCCGGTGTGGTCGAAGGTCGCACCTTGACGTCCTTCCCGAGCATCCGCACGGACCTGCGCAACGCCGGTGCTGACGTCGTCGACCAGGACGTCGTGGTGGACGGGAACCTGATCACCAGCCGCTCGCCCGATGACCTGCCTGCGTTCTGCGAGACGGTCGTAGTGAAATTTGCGAGTAATTCGACCCAGGAAGAGGTGATGTCATGAGCGTGACGAAGGGACTGCTTGTCAGGCTGGAGGCCCTGCCCGGCAAGGAAGACGAGGTCCAGGAATTCCTCGGCATCGGGCGAGGACTCGTCGAGGAGGAACCGGCCACCGTCGCGTGGTTCGCGATCCGTCTCGGCCCGTCCTCATTCGGGATCTTCGACGTGTTCCCCGATGACGCCGGCCGCGACGCGCACCTGTCCGGCGCAGTCGCGGCCGCTCTCGGCGAGCAGACCGGCAAACTGTTCAGCGAGCCGACGATCGAGAAGTTGGACGTCCTGGGCTCCAAACTCCCCGCCTGACACCACAGACCGGGAGTAGTGACCCAGAAAGGAGGGGTCGTTGCGCGCGGTGACTTCGGGCTTACACAGCCCGCTGACGTCGTGGCAGCGGCCCCTTCTCTTGCGGCCTATCGCTAATCACTAACAGATCGAGGAACCGCGATGACAGGAACTGACGACGGCGTTTCCACGACGCGTTCCCCCGAGGTAGCAGTGATCGGGGGCGGGATCGTCGGTCTGTCGACGGCGTACGCGCTGCGGGAGCAGGGCGTGCCGGTGCGCTTGTACGAGGCTGGTCTGCCCGGGATGGGTCAGTCCGCAGGCGAGGCGCGGATCTTCCGGCATGCCCACGACGACCCGCGACTCGTCGCTTTCGCGCGCGAAAGCCGCGGCGTATGGGATGAGTGGGCCGAACACTTCGACGTCGAGCTGGTCTCATCAGACGGTGTCCTGGCGATCGGAGACAGCGCCCTGGCGCGGCTGCGGGTGCTCGACCAGGTCGGCGGCGTGGAAGCGCACGAGATCGACGCGGGCGAGGTCGCCCAGCGGATGCCGCTGCTCGCTGGGTACTCGGGGCCAGCGGTGCTCGACGAGTCGGGCGGCGCGATCCGTACCCGAGCCGCGATCACGGCACTCACGGGTGCCCTCGCAGATGCGGTCACCACCGGTGAGGTCATCTCCATCGATCCCCGCGCCGACGGGACGGTCGAGGTGCGCAGCGTCACCGACCGGGCTGTCTACTCCAAGGTGGTCGTGTGCGCCGGCCGCGAAACCGCCCGCCTGGCACGCAGCGTCGGCCTGTCGCTGCCGGTTCGCCTTGCCGCACACGTCAGGCTGACCTTCGACGTGAAAGCCGCCGCCCCGGCACGAGTCGCGTGCCTGCAGGACAGCAGCGGCGTCTTCGGCGAAGTCGGCGTCTACGCGACGCCGCTACCGGGAAACAGCAACTATTCGGTCGGACTCAGCGACACCGTCGGCGTCCGCGACGACGGAACTTTCATCGACCCGGCGGCGATTCGATCGCTGGACGAACGCGCACGCGAATACGTGACACGGGCGCTGCCCGGTCTCCACCCAGAGCCGCGCGACTTCCTTCACTGCTGGGTGACCGACCTGCCGTGGAGTGAGGACGGCGTGGCCGTGTGGGAGGCAGGCTCTGTCCTTTTTGTGGCCGGTCACAATTTGTTTAAGCAGGCACCTGCGCTGGGTCGCGCTCTTGCCCGGGCTGCGACCGGCGGCGGTCTCCGCGCCGAGCTCACGCCCGAAGCGCGCCTCGGCGAGGCCCAGAGCTAGGGCGTTTCTCCCAATCGCGTGGGGGTGACCCGCGATTCTGGACAGCATGCCGCGGATGAGGGTGCTTTCGGATGGCGACTGGGAACTGTTCGAGCCGTTCATGCCGGCCCCGGATGGTAAGCGAGGTAGACGTTTTCGTGATCACCGCACGGTGGTGGAGGGGATCATCTACCGGTACCGGTACCGGGCCGGGATCGCGTGGCGGGACCTGCCCCCTGAGTTCGGGCCCGTCCTCCTTCGGGATCTTCGACGTGTTCCCCGATGACGCCGGCCGCGACGCGCACCTGTCCGGCGCAGTCGCGACCGCTCTCGGCGAGCAGACCGGCAAACTGTTCAGCGAGCCCACGATCGAAAAGTTGGACGTCCTGGGCTCCAAACTCCTCGCCTGAGACCATGATCTCGTCGAGCGTCGCCGGTACCTCACCCTTGTTGGCATAGTCCACGGGTGAGGTACCGGCGACGGTGCGGCGAGTACCCGTGCGATGGTTCTGCCGTCACAATGGGGTCACGCCTGTCGTTTCCTCCAATGCCGCGGCGAGGTATCTCGCCGAAGCCCCGACGCCCTTGTCCGCGACGTGCGCAGGCGTGCCAGCTGCAACCACGGTCCCGCCGGCGTCGCCCGCGCCGGGTCCAAGATCGATCACGTGATCGGCCACCGCGATAACGCGCATGTCCAGCTCCGCGGCGACGACCGTGTTGCCTGCATCGACCAGCGTCTGCAGGTGCGCGACCAGACGATCCGTGTCGGCGCAGTGGAGCCCGGAGGTCGGCTCGTCCAGTACGTACAGCGTGTCTCCACGCTGCGCACGCTGCAACTCGGTCGCGAGCTTGACACGCTGCGCCTCACCCCCAAAGAGCTCGCGCATGGGAATCGTGCTGGTGACGCTCGCAATGCTTGAGAAGCTGCGTGCCGACCGGAGCATAGGGAGCAATGAGTTGAGTGCCTTGTTCCGCCGAAGCCTTCTCGTACCGGTTGTGCATGGCGTGACATTCGAAGAACTCGATCAGGGGAGCCCGACGCTTGCCTCTCGTGGAGGGTTCAGCACGGCGGAGGAACCGATGCGAGACATCGTCGTGAAGATGGCGGAACTGTAGGGACCGTCGCTGAAGAAGAGGCAGCGAGGTCTTAGCGTGCGCAGCCCGTCCGTGAGTGATCCGCTGACGAACACACGAGCCCGACGTTCGGTGAACAAGATCCTTGCTCACCGATGCAGTAAGAGGCTGCGTATAGATTTACGCACCACGACACGAAGGCAGCAGTGCCGGCGGGAACTGAGAGCCGGATGTGATTGGAGATCTGCTGCAGGGTCGAACCTCCAGCGAGGAGACTTCGCACCTGGGTAGTGCGTGGCAGTTTCTGCCAGGCAGGTGTAGCATCACCCCCGTGATGGAGCGCGAAATCGAGCCGCGAGAGGGC
Organism: uncultured Microbacterium sp.; assembly: GCA_947647645.1. Classification (GTDB taxonomy): domain Bacteria; phylum Actinomycetota; class Actinomycetes; order Actinomycetales; family Microbacteriaceae; genus Microbacterium. The sequence continues at coordinate 8,781 of CANSLE010000005.1, read as the reverse complement.
GCGCGCCTTCGCGCATCGGAAAAATGCTGCGCACTGTTCATCGCCCGCGGCACCACGGACCTGACGATCACAGAGATCGCGAGCGAGATCGGCATTTCACAGCGAACGTTCTATCGGTACTTTCCGGTCAAGGCTGAGTCGGTTGGGCCAGTGTTCGACTGGTCCATTCGACGTTTCAACGCGGTGATCGTCGAAACGAATCCAGACATCGCCCTGACGGAGGTGCTGCGCCTCGCGTTCCGGGCAAGCTTGCTGGGCGAATCGGCCGAGCGCACTTTGCAGCTGTTTCCCCTCGTGTTCCGCAACTCGGAGATGTGGTCGGTGTTCATGCGAAAGGTTCATGACGGTGAGCTGTCAGTCGCGCCCGTGTTGGCGCCCCGGCTCGGGTTGGCGGCGGACTCTGTCGCCGCCCGCGCGGCTGCCGCAGCCGTGGCGAGTTCGATTCGGATCGCCCTCGAGGACATGGTCACAGCGGGCGCTGATCCGGAGACCGCTTACGTGCGGACCCTCGCACAATTCACGTCGAGACCTCTCGTTGCCACCCCGCGCCGCCTCCCCGAGGTGGGCAGCCCGCCTCGCCACGCGAACCTGACGTCGATGGGAGGTGCGAACTCAACGCCCTGATCAAACAACACTGGCGCTTCGACGAGTCGCGTCCTGCGATCGCAGGGCAACCAGGCGACCGCAAACCATCATCCCCAACAAGGCCCGCTAATGGCGTATCTGTGAACAGAAAAGGAAGCACATCATGAAAGCAGCACGACTGAACGAAGTAGGGTCGGATTTCGTCATCGAGGACATCCCGACTCCAGAACCTGGGCCTGGGGAGGTCCTGATACGAATCGGTGGATCCGGGGCATGCCACTCCGACCTGCACGTCAAATCCGGCGAGATTCCGGGTGTCGCTTTCCCCCACACCCTGGGTCATGAGAATGCAGGCTGGATCGAGTCCTTCGGTCCCGGCGCAGAAGGCAACGGGTTCGAGGTCGGCGACGCGGTCGTCGTGTTCGGCGGCTGGGGCTGCGGTCACTGCCGTTTCTGCCTGGGAGGCAAGGAACAGCTCTGCAACACATTCCTGTGGGGCGGCATGGGCCCAGAAGGCGGGTATGCGGAGTACATGGTCGTGCCGTCCGTGCGGCACTTGCTCCGGGCAGACGGACTCGACCCGGTAGAGGCAGCCGCTCTCACCGATGCAGCCCTTACGCCTTACTCGGCGGTCAAGAAGGCACTGCCCCACCTCGTGCCCGGCACTAGCGCGGTCTTGATCGGCGCTGGAGGGCTCGGCCAGTACGGGGTCCAATTCCTGAAGCTGCTCTCCCCGGCAAAGGTGATTGTCGTCGACACCGACGAGAAGAAGCGTCAGACCGCACGCGAGCTCGGCGCCGACGTCACCGTCGACCCCCGAGATGCTGATGCCGCGGAACAGATTCGCACTGCCGCCGGCCAGGACGGGGTAGCGGCTGTTCTTGACTTTGTCGGAATCGACACGACCATGGCCCTTGGCGCTGGAGCGGTGGACCGGCTCGGTATCTTTGTGCTCGTCGGGCTCGCGGGCGGCAGCTTCCCGTTCTCGTTCTTCCGCTTCGCCGCCGAAGCAGTGATGATGACGAGCAACTGGGGTACCCGGAATGAACTCGAGGAGGTACTCGCGCTAGCCCGTTCTGGGCGCCTGGTATCGGCGATTGAACGACACCCACTTTCGGAAATCAACGAAGTGTTCGAACACCTCGCCACCGGTCAGATCCCCGGTCGGGCCGTGCTGGTCCCGGGAGCACCCTCCTCGAACGGCTGAGCGCCCAACGGCCAGGACGATGCCCCTCCCACGAGAGAACAACAGGCTGGGGCATCGTCCGCGCCACCACGATCGGGAATCGCTGACGCAAGCGGAACTGATCATTCTCGCGGGCGTGCACTATATCGCTCAACTTGTCGAGAAAATCAGCGAGCCGACGATCGAGAAGTTGGACGTCCTGGCCTCTAAGCTCCCCGCCTGAGACCACGACCTCGTCGAGCGTGCCGCTGTCCGATTCTCATATCGCACAGCGGCACGGTCGTCACGATGGGGTCACGTTGGTCGCTGCCTGCAGTGCGGCGGCGAGGTAGCCCGCGGAAGCACCGACGCCCCTATCCGCGACGTGGGCGGGCGTGCCAGCTGCAACCACGGTCCCGCCGGCGTCGCCCGCGCCGGGTCCAAGATCGATCACGTGATCGGCCACCGCGATAACGCGCATGTCCAGCTCCGCGGCGACGACCGTGTTGCCTGCATCGACCAGCGTCTGCAGGTGCGCGACCAGACGATCCGTGTCGGCGCAGTGGAGCCCGGAGGTCGGCTCGTCCAGTACGTACAGCGTGTCTCCACGCTGCGCACGCTGCAACTCGGTCGCGAGCTTGACACGCTGCGCTTCACCCCCGGAGAGTTCGGTCGCCGGTTGACCCAGCCGGAGGTAATCGAGTCCGACATCCGACAAAGCGGTCAGCGACCGCGTGATCTCCTCATCGCCCACGAAGAAGAGGTTCGCTTCCTCGACGCTCATCGACAATACGTCTGCGATGGTGCGTCCCCTCCACGTGACCTCGAGCGTTGATGCCTTGTATCGGCTGCCGTGGCAGTCGGGGCATTCGGTGTACACGGAAGGCAGGAAGAGGAGCTCGACCATCACCGATCCCTCGCCCTCGCAGGTCGGGCAGCGCCCGCCGGCGACATTGAAGGAGAATCGGCCAGGCTTGTACCCGCGGGAACGAGCTTCCGGGGTGTCTGCAAATCGACGGCGGACATGGTCGAACAGCCCGGTGTAGGTGGCGACGTTGGATCTCGGCGTCCGGCCGATGGGCCGCTGGTCGATGACGACCAGCCGCTGTACACCGGTGACGGGCCCGGCGACGCGTCCATCGAGACGTTCCGGCGCATCCGCGAGGAGCAGTTCGTCGCTGACCGGCTCGTCATCCGCCGGGACGGCCCGGCCAAGGCGATCGCCAAGCAGCGAGGGAAGCGCCTGACTGACCAGACTCGACTTGCCGGCCCCGGACACGCCCGTAACGGCGGTGAAGACCCCCAATGGGATATCGACCGATATGTCGTGCAGGTTGTTACGCGTCACGTTCTCCAGACGCAGCCAACTGCGTGCCTCACGGGGTGTGCGAAGAGGGAGACCACTGTTGCCGAAGAGGTATCCGCGGGTCACGGACTCCTTGATATCGGCGAGCCCGTCGGTCGGGCCGCTGTAGAGCACGCGGCCGCCGTGTTCACCGGCGCCGGGGCCGATGTCGACCAGCCAGTCCGCGTGCCGCATCACAGCCACGGAGTGTTCGACGATGAACAGGCTGTTCCCTCGCCCCTTGAGTCCGTCCAGGATCCTGAGGAGCGCCGCCACGTCCTGGGGGTGCAGCCCCGCCGATGGTTCGTCGAGGACGTAGACGACCCCGAAAAGATCAGAGCTGAGTTGCGTCGCGAGCCGGAGTCGCTGTAGCTCGCCGCCCGACAGTGTCGGGGTCGTCCGGCTCAATGACAGGTAGCCCAGCCCCAGATCGACCAGTGGACGAAGCCGCTGCAGCACCCCTGAGGCGAGCTGGACCGCAGCGGCACGCTTCTCTGGCGAGGGACTCGCGGTGGGTCGCACATCGGACGCGGAGGAATGCGGGGACCCGCCAGCAGCGATTCGCTCTTCCGATGCGGCTCGCGGAGAGACCGCCTCAGAAGAAGCGGCCTCCTGCTCCTCCATGCGCGCTAGGACATCGGAGAGCGTCGTGGCAAGTTCCCGAAGCGGCAGTTGGGAGAATTCGGCGATGTCGAATCCTTCGAACGTGACAGACAGCGCCTCGGGCTTCAGCCGCTTGCCATGACAGACCGGGCAGATGGCAGCGGTGAGGAACTGCGCGACGCGCCGCTTCATCGAGGCGCTCTTTGTGTTCGCGAACGTGTCCAGAATGTACCGGCGAGCCCCGACGAATGTGCCCGAGTAGCTCGGCTCCACACCTGCTTCGATCGCAGCTTTAGCCTCAGAGAGGCTAAGCCGGGAGTGGACCGGAACGAAGGGGGTCTCATCGGTGTACAGGATCCAGTCCCTGTCTTCTTGCGGCAGGTCCCGCCACGGCACATCGACGTCGTAACCGAGAGCAACCAGCACGTCGCGCAGCTGATGGCCGTGCCACGCGGTCGGCCAGGAAGCGATGGCGCGTTCGCGGATGGTGAGCGAGGGGTCCGGGATCATCTGCTGCTCGTTCACCGCGTACACGCGTCCGATGCCGTGGCATTCCGAACAGGCCCCTTCGACCGTGTTCGCGGAGAAGTCCTCCGCATACAACATCGGCTGCCCGTCCGGGTAGTCCCCGGTTCTCGAGTACAGCATCCGTACCAAGCTCGACAACGTGGTGATGCTGCCCACGGTCGATCGGGCATTCCCGGCACCGCGCTGCTGCTGCAGGGCGACCGCAGGCGGCATCCCCGTGATCGAGTCGACATCGGGCACTCCCGCCTGATCGATCAGACGGCGGGCGTACGGTGCGACCGATTCCAAATAGCGTCGCTGCGACTCGGCGTACAGCGTCCCGAACGCCAGCGAGGACTTTCCCGATCCGGACACACCGGTGAAGACGACCGTTGCATCGCGCGGCACCGTAAGGTCGACATCCTGCAGATTGTGTTCTCGGGCGCCGAGAACGCGAACGTCGGGCTGCACGGAGAGCTTCGGCGGCACGAACGCAGAGAATTCAACCATGGTCGAATGTTAGCCACATACGGAACGGTCGTCGGGCTGCGGCCTGCGGCTTGCGGAAAGGGTTCCACACCGATTAGGTCGTCGGTTCGATTCCGACAGGCGGCTCCGGCGAACAGCCCCTGACCTGCGGAAACGCAGGTCAGGGGCTGTTCGGTTCTGGTGGTCGCGCGATGCGCTGGCCTCACGGCTCTGCCCGACATCGACATCGCTCTCCTCTGCGACGGACCCCTCGCCGGCTGAGCGCTCGCGGCCGGCATCCTGTCCGTGTGCCGCTAGGCCTCGCACCGCTCGGCAACGCAGCATGGCGTTGCGTCGCGACCTGGCGACGGCTCGGCGGGGCGCGATCGTCTCGTGCGTTGGCGGACTACGGGAGCTTGGACGCGAGGACGTCGGCCGCCAGGATCTCGGGTGCTGAGCTGAGGAGGTGCTGGTTGGCCATCAGGGCTGCGACGATGGCGCCGTTGGCGTGGGCGTCGCGAGCGGCCTCGTCGGGGAATGCATCGAAGATCCAGAAGGTGTCGGCGTGGGTCCTGACCGCGAACCAGACAATCGTTCCTACTTCTTCGTTGGCGAGTGCGACAGCGCCGGCGAGCAGATCGGCGAGCGCGTCGTGCTGTCCATCGGCCGCGACGATCTTGGCGACGAAGGCATACGGAAGTGATGCGGGTGTGGACATGAGGGACTCTCCTAGGTGTCGAGGTTTCTTGGTGAAGCGAGTTCAGCGTATGACGAGCGAGGGCCGGTGGGGAGTGGCGTATACGGCAGTATTGCTATTGTTTACGTCATGCGTATCGGACTGATCGCGATCGACGGCTGCTTCGGTTCGGCTATCGCGTCGATCATCGACATCGTGCGGGTGGCCGACGGTGCCCGCGGCGATGTCGACCCGCGGATCGACCCGATCGAACTCGCCATCCTCGGACCGAAACGGCGAGTGACCACGACGGCATCGATGACCCTGACGGTGGACCACCCGCTGTCGGAGTCCGGAGAGTTCGACGTGGTCGTCGTCCCTGCGCTTGGAACCCTTACGGCCGCCGCTACCAACGACGCCCTCCAGAGCCGAGATGCTCGTTCGGTCATCGCCTCGCTCGGGCGCCTCGACGAGGCGACCACCCGGATCGCCGCGGCGTGCACCGGCGTGTTCGCCGTCGCCGAGACCGGACGGATGCATCATCGGCGGGCGACCACCAGCTGGTTCCTGGGGCCGGCGTTCCTGAAGCGCTATCCGACCGTCGCCCTCGATCTCGACACCATGGTCGTGGTCGACGGGAACCTCGTCACCGCCGGCGCCGCCTTCGCCCACATCGACCTCGCGCTCTCACTCGTGCGATCGATCAGCCCCGACCTGGCCCAACATGTCGCCAAGCTCCTGATGATCGACGAGCGCCCGTCGCAGGCGGCCTTCGTCGCCTACGAACATCTCCGGCACGAGGACCCGATCGTCGTCGAGTTCGAACGCTTCGTGCGCGCCCGCCTGGACGAACCGTTCAACGTCGCCTTCGTCGCGCAGTCGCTCGGCACCAGCCGGCGCACCCTCGAACGACGAGTCCGTGCGGCGCTCAACCTCACTCCGCTCGGCTTCGTCCAACGGCTTCGCATCGAACGAGCTCGGCACCTCTCAGCAACCACGGACCTCACCTCCGCCGAGATCGCGCTACGGGTCGGCTACGCGAACGCCGAGACTCTGCGCTCCCTCCTGCGTAGGGAGCGACGCCGTTCCTGACCTATCGCCATGCCTGTAGCCGGTGTGCCAGTGCTCGACTGGAACCACCTCTCAGCACGTCGCGTCGACGCTCCTGCGTCGCCCCTGGACGACTCACTCGACACGCCCGCAGCACAGGCCATGTGACGTGTCCCGGCTTCCCGGACGGTCGGGGTTGGGTGGCTGTGATGTCGCTGCGTTCTCGTCGAGAGGATCAGCAGACCCGATCAGAGCCGATCGGGATAAGACGCGAAGGCGGTCAGGTCAGGGCGGCCGAAGCCGGCCGGCGGGGTAGCGTCGGTCACGTCGAGGTCTTTCGGATGGATGGCGTAGGAACCTCCGTCGTCGGGAGATCTCGACGTCTATCTGCGGACCGACGCGCCCGGCCGACCTACACCCTCATCTGGGAAGAGCCAGCAAACGCGCACTCGGGCGTCTCAGCGAGATAGTACGTACGGCCCAGGGTGTCGAAGCGTCCCCATTCCTGTCGGTGCACATCCGGAGTCCGAAGCGGCGCAGACGGCTGCTTCCACCGAGCCGTTGCTACATGGAACCCCACCGCTTGATCGACGGGGATCAGACGCAGCCCGGATATGGTGCAGATGCGTGGTTCCGCCGGCGTCATTCGTCGACGTCGCCGTCGATGAAGGCCTGCGCCGCTCGGCGCACGTCAGCATGACGGTCTTCGCGGATGGCCATGATCGGCGTGCTCTCGCCCAGCAATGGGTTCCCGCCGATGAACCAGCGACGGGCGATGTCCCGGCCTTCTTCCTCCTGCAGCGCCGTCCAGATCTGGTGCGCGAATTGGAGGCGATTCCACGCGTCCGGCCGCGGCATCCCGCCGCCAGACTTGGCCCAATCGTTGGGCTGCTGCCGACTCTTGACCCCGGCCAGAGCCGCCACGAGTGTCGCTCCGAGCGCGTCGTTCAGTTGGCGCACGATTTCGTGCTCATCGATCCTGTTGGTACTGCGGTGCAGACCCGAAGGTGTCAGGGTGGCCATGTCCCAAGACTACCCAGCATTGACTCCTACGTGTCAAAAAACGCTGTAAAAAGTGACAGAAAAGTTACGCTGGTAATATTCCTCGCGTCAGCTGAGGGAGCTTGGATGCTCTCTTCGACGCCCGGAGTCGGGTGAGCCCTCAGGCATTGGGGGCATCTCGCACCCCGCACATCGGTCCCGCAGGCGCAGCAGCTCGCCGAGCAGATGCATCGCCTCCAGAGCCAGCCAGATAGTGAGCTCCGGCCTGGGCCGCATTGTGCGAACCCCGTGACGCAGATCCCTACCGAGAGGGGATGCGCTCCTCGAGACCCCACGCCTGCCCGTAGCCGCCGTCCGCCTCCGGCCGGGCCATTAGCTCCAAGAACGGACCGGCGGGAAAGGCCTCCGGACCGAGCACGCCCGCGCCCGACCACGCACCGGTGGCGAGCAGTTCCAACGCGATCACGGGGTTGAGGGCGGTCTGCCAGACGACGCACTGCGCGTCGTACTCGCGCATCGTCCACTCGTTGTCGGCGACGTGGTAGAGGTAGACCTCCCGCGGCGCGCCATCGGTGCCAGTGCCGGTGACCCAGAGGCCGGCGCATGTCTTGCCAGTCATCCGGGGGCCGATGCCGGCGGGGTCGGGTAACGCCGCGGCGACCACGTCGCGCGGCGCGACTTCGACCGGGCCGGAGGCGCTGCGGACGCGGAGCGGCGCGGTCGAGTCGAGGCCGAGCAGGTGCAGCGTCTTGAGCACGCCGATGAACTCCTCGCCGAGCCCGTACTTGAAGGTGACGCGGCGGGCGTCCACCCACCTGGGCATCAGGAGGACCTCCTCGTGCTCCACGTTCACGCACTCGACGGCGCCGATCCCCTCCGGGAACTCGAAGACCTCCGGCTCGCTGAACGGCGCGGTGGTGAACCAGCCGCGGTCCTTCTCCCACACGACGGGAGGGTTGAGGCACTCCTCGATGGTGGTCCAGATCGAGAACGACGGCGCGAAGATCTCGTTGCCGTCGTCGTCGCGGACCACCAGGTTGGCGCCGTCGCGGGTGCCCAGCTCGTCGATCTCGCGGAACAGCTCGTCGGCGGCGTACCGGGCGAAGACGTCCGAGAGGCCCGGCTCCACGCCGATGCCGACCAGGGCCAGGCGGCCGCCGGCCTCCCAGTCGTCCGCCTCGGCGAACTGGGCGTCGCCGAGCTTCACGCCGGGCTGCGAGTACGGGTCGGTCGCGTGCGGGTGCGAGAGGCTCATGGCCATGTCCAAGTAGTCGGCCCCGGCGTCCCTGGCTCCGGCGAAGATGGCCTCCACGAACTTCGGTTCCACCGCGTTCATCACGTGGGTGGCGCGGTGCTCGCGGGCGACCGCGGCGACCGAGG